>CADCOF010000001.1 GCA_902802975.1 uncultured Ruminococcus sp.
GGGAAGAATAAATGTTGAACGCGGCGAAGACTTCCGTTAATAATACAGCTCGACGGAACTGGGTGCGGCAGCATGCCGCCCGCCCGATCAGGAAATACCGTTTTTGCTCAAAAAGCGTTTAAAATAGTCGGGCAATTCCGAATCGAAAGACAAATACTCACCTGTTATCGGGTGAACAAAACCTATCTTTTTTGCGTGCAAACACTGCCCGCGCAGCTCCGTTATCACTTTCTGCGAACCATACACAGGGTCGCCCGCCACTGCGTGACCCAGATACGCCATATGCACGCGTATCTGATGTGTGCGCCCGGTCTCGAGTTTCAGCGACAAATGCGAAAAACCGCCTCCGCTGTCTATCACGCTGTAATGCGTTACCGCAGGCTTTGAATTGCATTCGGTAACGCACATTTTCTTTCGATCTATCTTACTTCTGCCGATAGGCGCATTGACCGTTCCGCTGTCATCTTTAAGTCTGCCGTAAACAACGGCTTCGTATTCGCGCGAAAACGAATGCACTTTGATCTGTTCTGCAAGTCCGATATGGGCTTTGTCATTTTTCGCCACGATCAAAAGCCCACTTGTGTCCTTATCGATACGGTGTACTATTCCGGGGCGCAATACGCCGTTGATGCCCGAAAGGCTTCCCTTGCAATGGTACAAAAGCGCATTGACAAGCGTGCCGCTGTAATTTCCGGGCGCAGGGTGAACGACCATACCCTTGCATTTGTTCACAACGAGCAGGTCGTTATCCTCATACACGATATCGAGCGGAATATCCTCCGCCTCGGCTTCAAGCTCTTTCGGTTCGGGAATATCAATTGTAATCTCATCGCCTGATTTCGGCTTGTATTTTTTATTCACCGAAACGCCGTTAACAGTTATCCTGCCTTCGTCGGCAAGCGATGACGCCGCACTTCGGGAAAGAGTCTCTATATTATCGCATATAAGCTTGTCAATACGAACGCCATCATTCTCTGCCGTTACAGTCAATTTGTACTCCATCATCAATCCTCATCTTTGACTGCGGGCTTTTTTGGCGCAATATTCTTTTTGCAGAACATAACCGAAATGATCAGCAGCACCGCGCCGACCGTGATAAAATAATCGGCAAGATTGCACACCGGCGAAAAAAACGAAAACTGCAAAAAGTCAACAACATATCCGCGGAATATCCTGTCTATCAGATTGCCGATACCGCCGCCTATTATCAAAACGATCGCCGCCAAAAACAGTTTACCTTCTATTTTATAATTGTAAAACATATAACCCATACCGCCGAATATAAGCAGTGTTACAAGTATAAAAAACCACTGTTTATTCTGCATGATACCGAAGGCTGCGCCGCGGTTTTCCACATATACAAAATAGTAGAAATTATCTATCACCGTAATAAGTCCGGCGGGCTTTACAACGTTGAGCGCATATAGCTTTGTAAGCTGGTCTGCAGCGACCAGCAGGATTATCAATATTATGGCAATTGCTGTCATGGGCAGTTCCTTTCGATCAATTAGGAATGTGTAATTCGTAATGCAGACTGTGCCAAAACGATAATTTGCCGCAGTATAACCCCTCCGTCATGCCTGCTGCCGCAGGCATGACACCTCCCCTACAGGGGAGGCACATGATGATTTTAAGCCATTTTTTAAGCCTCCCCTTTAGGAGAGGTGTCGCAAGGTACGCAGTACCTTGTGACGGAGGGGTTTCAATCTGCGACTTTTGGCACAGTCTGAATGCGTAATTATTGTGGAAAAGCGATAGTTTATCACGCCAACAACATTTTTGTGTAATCCAAAAATATTTATTTGAGAGGAAATCACTAACAGCGAGAATTAATTGCGCATTGCGAATTACGAATTGCGAATTACGAATTAAATTGTTGTTCAACTATAGGACCTGCGGCTAAAGCTTGCGCAGGTTCTACAGTGATCATTTGTTATATTTCAGGCTTTCTGACTTCTTAATACTCCTGCACATCTGGCGCATACGCACGGATATTCTGCGTCCGCACCTACAGTTGTTGAGTAGCCCCAGCAGCGTTCGCACTTCTCGCCTTCTGCCTTCTCAACAGTAACAGCAAGATCATTTACACTCTCATCGTTCACAAGCTTTACACCCGATACGATGAATGCCGTCTTCAGCTCGTCCTCTACCGACTTGATGAAATCATACTCTTCACCGGTGCATGCAAGCGTAATGCTGCACTCAAGCGATGATTTGATAAGCTTGTTCGATACTGCCTCTTCAATGGACTTCTTAACGATATCGCGCAGCTCGTGAATCTTGTCCCAGCGTGCGATAAACTCAGCGTCTGCGCCAACCTCGGGAACATCCGGCATCTCGTTGTAAACTGCATGCTCTTTGTTAACATTGCTTGCGTGCGGCATGAACTTCCAGATCTCATCGGAAGTATATGCAAGAATAGGCGTGATCATTCTCGTCATTGCGTCAAGAATGATATAGATAGCTGTCTGTGCCGCTCTGCGCTCCTTGCAGTCTGCAGCCTCTGTATACAGTCTGTCCTTCAATACATCGAGATAGAAGTTCGACATATCGATAACACAGAAATTATGGATAGCATGATAAACGTTGTGGAACTCGTAAGCGTCATAACCCGCGCGAACCTTCTTGTCAAGCTCCTTGAGCTTGTATACAGCCCACTTGTCGATAGGCAGCAGCTCGTCTAAAGCTACCATATCCTTATCGGGGTCGAAGTCATACAGATTCGAGAGGATATATCTGGCTGTATTTCTGATCTTACGGTACGATTCGGAAAGCTGCTTCAGAATATCCTTTGAGATACGGATATCTGCGTGATAGTCAGACGACGCTACCCACAAGCGGAGAATATCTGCTCCGTACTGCTCCACTACCTCGCTCGGGAGGATACCGTTTCCGAGAGATTTACTCATCTTTCTGCCCTGACCGTCAACTACCCAGCCATGCGTCAGAACGGTCTTGTACGGTGACTCGCCCGTCGTTGCAACGCTCGTCAAAAGCGAAGACTGGAACCAGCCTCTGTACTGATCTGCACCCTCAAGATAGAGATCTGCGGGGAATCTGAGCTCCTTGCGCTCTCTAAGTACAGACGCATGAGTAGAACCGGAATCGAACCACACGTCCATGATGTCCTTCTCTTTGTCGAACTCAGTGCCGCCGCACTTTTTGCACTTTGTGCCTTCCGGAAGAATTTCTGCAGCGTCCTTCTCGAACCACGCGTCCGAGCCTTCCGCTCTGAACAGATCCGCTACAGCCTGCATAGCGTCCTTATCGATGTGCGGCTCTCCGCAGTTTTTGCAGAAGAATATCGGGATCGGAACGCCCCATTTTCTCTGACGCGAAATACACCAGTCCTTGCGCTCTCTTACCATGTTGGAGATACGAACCTCGCCCCAAGCAGGAATCCACTCAACGCCCTTGATAGCCTCAAGTGTCTTCTCCTTGAAGTCCTCAACGGAGCAGAACCACTGATCTGTAGCTCTGAAAAGAACCGGCTTTTTACATCTCCAGCAGTGCGGGTACTGGTGAATGATCTTCTTGAGTGCAAACAGCGAGCCCGTCTCCTCAAGATAAAGAGCGATCGGCTTGTTTGCGTCTTCTGTCGAAAGACCTGCAAAGCGTCCCGCTTCTTCGGTCAGAATACCGTCTGCGTCAACAGGAACAACGATCGGAATTTCGGGGTAATTTCTGCACACGTCATAGTCTTCGATACCGTGACCGGGTGCGGTATGAACGCAGCCTGTACCGCTTTCGAGCGTTACGTGGTCGCCTACGATAAGCACGGGCTGACGGTCGAGGAACGGGTGCTGCACCTTCATGTATTCAAACTCGCTGCCCTTGAATGTCGCAGTAACTTCATACTCTGTTTTGCCGGCAGCCTGCATTGCCTCTTCATAAAGAGCGTCTGCCATGATATAGTATTCATCGCCCGACTTGATAACGTTATAGTCGAAATCGGGGCCTACGCAGATAGCAACGTTTGCGGGGAGAGTCCATGTTGTTGTTGTCCAGATAACGAACGAGGTCTTGTCTGCGGGAATGCCTTTTTCTGTCAGCAAACCCTTGTCGTCTGTCACTTTGAACTTAACGTAGATAGAATGACACGGATCCTCTGCGTACTCGATCTCTGCTTCCGCAAGCGCGGTTTTACAATCGGGGCACCAGTACACAGGCTTCAAGCCTTTATAAATGTAACCCTTGCATGCCATATCGGAGAACACTTCAATCTGACGAGCCTCGAACTCATGCTGCAAAGTAACATACGGGTGATCCCAATCGCCTATTGCGCCGAGACGCTTGAACGAATTGCGCTGATCGTTGAGATACTTGTCAACAAAATCGCGGCAGATCGTGCGGAGTTCTGTATCGGAAATAGACGTAGAATTAGTGATACCCGCCTTTGCTCTTGCTTTAAGTTCCGTGGGAAGTCCGTGAGTATCCCAGCCGGGAACATACGGTGCCTTGAAACCGGACATATTCTTGTATCTGATTATAATATCCTTGAGCACCTTGTTAAGTGCAGTTCCAAGATGGATATCGCCGTTTGCATACGGAGGGCCGTCATGAAGAACAAAAAGCGGCTTGCCCTCGTTTTTCTCCATAAGCGTCTCATACACTCTGTCCGTTTCCCACGTTTTAAGCGTTTCGGGTTCGCTCTTCGGCAGCCCTGCCCTCATTGGGAATTTGGTTGCGGGAAGATTCATTGTGTTCTTAAAATCCTGTGCCATTGGTAATTTCTCCTTTCGTGCTGATTCACACAGTCACGTAAATTAGCGGCTGATTATTATTAATCGGCCTTTTTAACATCATAGTCCTCGCCGAACTTCAGCTTGCCAAAGCGCGACTCAAACTTTGATTTATCGATTTGAATTTTGCCGTCCTTAGATACGTCTTCTTTTTCCGGCTCTTTTTCGCTTTCCGGTGCAGATGCAGGCATAATAACAGGCGCTGCTGCTGCTTCCGCGTTTGCTGTATCTTCGGTTGCTGCGGTGGCATTCTCAACTGCTTCTTCTATTGTCTGAAATGCCTCTTCTTCCTTTGCCTGTGCTTTCGGTTTAGGTTTAGCCTTTGCCTTATCTTCATCGGCAAATGTCTTTGTTGGGTACCTTGAGTCAAGATCATCTCTGAGCCTCGCGCTCTCCCCATCCTCGGGCAGCATCATCAGCGACTCTATCTGCTTTTTGTAATTTTCGATAAGCTTCTTTCTGATAAGCGCGGCTTCTTCCGTCATTCTCACTGCCTGCTGTTTTTGCGCTTTAATTCGGCTGTTTGTATCAGCCAACGCTTTGTCCGCATCCCTATGCGCTTTTTCCATGATCGCCTTTGCCTCAGCCTGCGCTTCCGCTCTGATCTTGTCCGCGTCCTTTTGCGCCTTCACAAGAACTGCCGAAACTGCGCTTTCTTCCATGCGCTTTTCTTCGAGCATTTTCATCAGCTTCTGGCATCTGTCTTCATAATCTGCATTTTCCTTTCGAAGTCTCGGAAGGTCTTCAAGCTGTTCCGCAAGCTTCTCTACATCGTCGATAAAGCTGTCCACTTCATCAACACGGTATCCACCGATACTTGCCTTCTTAAACTTGATATTCCTTACCTCGTCTAATGTAAGCATATATTTCCCTTCTATCTTTACTTTATTTGATTATTGTGAAGTTTGGAGAGTTGAGAGTGAAGTTGTTCTGAAGGTCTGAGTACTTTCTCCGGTAAATAAATATATGTATTTACTCATTGCAGCGTTAATAGTTGTTAGTTGTTGGCTAATCTACTAACTACTAACCACTAACTACTAACCACTAACTACTAACCACTAACCACTAACCACTAACCACTAACCACTAACCACTAACTACTAACTACTAACTGTTAACTACCAACTCAAATAACGACGTTTACTATAATTCCACTTTCCACTTTTATTTTTAATACTATAAATGAGCAAATTTTGAATTGTTCGTCATTTTGTACAACTCCCTCAGTCACCTTCGGGGACGGTGGCACGCCGCAGGCGTGACGGAAGGAGTAA
>CADCOF010000002.1 GCA_902802975.1 uncultured Ruminococcus sp.
GGCGGCGTGCCGCCGCTCCCGGTACGCGTTTTTACTTTTTCGGTGTAGCAGGCGGCGTGCCGCCGCTCCCGGTACGCGTTTTACTTTTTCGGTGTAGTAGCTTTTATGCGCGCGTGCCCCACCGCGCCCGGCGCGGTTTCTTATTTGCAGGACGCGGGCATAAAATTTCAAGTTTAATGTAAACTATGTGCGCGAACTGCCTGCGGCTGGGAGCCGTTGCCAACGGGTGCAACCCGCGCTGCTAAAAACGGCTGGATATCTTTCAGTAATGACTCCGAATCCGAATCGGAAACGTTGGCTGTGAAGAGTACATCATTGTTGCTGTCAACAATACTTAATACTCCTACGATAGAATGAGCATCTATTTCATAATTATCAATGCTAAGCCGCATTGTAACGTTGTCGTACTTTGAAGTTAGATTTACAAATTCCTTAGCTTTTTCAAATGATGAGATATTTACTGCTTTTTTCAACATATACATAAGTCCTCCATGAAATAATTCGGAGTTTACAAAAACGCTGAAAACCATATTATATATTACCACTTTTTTTCATTTTGTCAATAATTATTTTTGCAAATTGCAATTGAGAAATACTGCTTCACTTACGGGTGAAATGACCCTATCCGAATTTTTAAAGTAGGGTCAAATGACCCTACAAAGAAATATATAAATAAAGAGAGAGAACTCCCACAATTGATGATGTTGTACCCCTGATTTGTAAAACATAATGAATCACCCCACAATTTGCTTATTTCATTATGTATTATAGTTGAATGTTTTTGAGGTGAAATTTATATAATGACGTTTTCAATTTATAATTTTGGCTGTAAGGTAAATCAGTATGAATCTCAGGTAATGGCTGATCTGATGATAAAAAACGGTTATACACTGTCTGAAAATAAAGAAGATGCCCATATCATGATAATCAACTCATGTACCGTTACATCAGTATCGGATAACAAGGTAATGAAACTTATCCGCCATTTAAGGCGAAAAAATCCCGACTCGATAATTGTTCTCACCGGGTGTATGCCACAGGCGTATCCGACTATGTCGGAGGAGTTTTTGCAGGCTGATATCGTGCTTGGAAATTCAAAGCGTGCCGAACTGCCTGAAACAGTATCGAGTTTCCTTTCCGATCGAAAACATATCGTCAATATTCACAAATATACAAAAAACAGCGATTTCGAGATAACGTCTGTCTCAAACTTTGAGGAGCGCACAAGAGCTTTCGTGAAAATTGAAGACGGGTGTAACAGATACTGCTCCTACTGCATCATTCCATATGCGCGCGGTCCTGTCAGATCAAAGCCTTTATCTGTACTGAAATCGGAAATAGCCAACCTCGCGTCACATGGATACAAAGAGATTGTTCTTGTCGGCATCAACTTGTCCGCGTATGGTCAGGATATAGGCACGCATCTTTGCGGCGCAGTAGACGCTGTATGCAATATTGACGGTATCGAGCGCGTTCGTTTGGGTTCACTGGAACCTGAACGTATGGATAATGATTCTATAAGCCGCCTGTCAAAACAAGACAAGTTCTGTCCGCAGTTCCATCTTTCACTTCAAAGCGGGTGCGCAGAAACTTTAAAGCGCATGAACCGTCACTATACCCCCGATGAATATGAGCAGATTGTCAATAATCTTCGCACTGCATTTGACAATTGCTCCATCACTACAGATGTTATGGTAGGCTTTGCGGGGGAAAGTGAGGATGAGTTTTCGCAGTCGCTTGAATTTGTTGAGAGAATCGGTTTTGCTAAGGTTCATGTTTTCCCGTATTCTCAAAGAGAAGGAACGACTGCCGCAAAACGCACCGATCAGGTTAGAAACGAGATAAAAGCCGAACGAAGCAGAATAATGATCGAGGCTTGCGAACACTCGCGGCAGGCATTCCTTAACAGTCAGATAGGCCGCACAGAACAAGTTATCCTGGAACAGCTCGACTCGAACGGGTACTGGAAAGGTTACACTAAAAATTACACACCTGTAAAGCTGCAGTATTCAGATGGAAAGAGCGGAAATATCGAGACTGTACATATTGTAAGAGCATGCGAAGATTACGTTGTTGGTGAATATATCGATAAATTTTGCCAATAACCGTTCTAAACAGTAAATGAACTGTTACTTCCGTTTTAAGAATGTTCAGTGTGCCGTAACAAAATATTCAAATTTAATTGCTATAATATGTATTGATGATTATGGGTCGATATGTGTGGTTCACCGATAATCCCGGTCAAAGTCATGAGAGCGGGTCTGATCTCATAATGTCTTTGGCAAATAATAAACGTTCATATTTTATGTTCGTCTAAAGAAAGGGTTTTTACAATGGATCACTTAAAAAAGGCTGCGGCACTGATATTGGCAGCTGTCGGAATCGTATCGTGCGGTGCATCAGCGTTTGCAGCCGATTACAGCTATGAAAAAGGCGACTACAATCTTGACGGCTATATTGATTCTTACGATGCATTGCTCACACTCCAAGCATCAATATACCCCGAATACCTTACCGAGGAAAAGAAGACAATAGTTGATATCAACGAAGACGGTTATGTTGATTCAGGAGATGCGCTTGCTATTCTTTTGAAAAGTATCGGCGTTGACTACAGTAGCGGAAATGCTATTAAGACAACAAATACAGCAAATACAGTAAAAACAATCAAAAAAGTTGAGGAGCCTGCAAAGACAAGCACTCAGGTTTCCGATATGGCAGGCTGGAGTTCTGCGGAAGTAGTAAAAAAGGTCGGTCCTCTGTTCACCGAAGATCAGCGCAAAACAGGTATTCTGGCGTCTGTGTCAATGGCACAGTTTATTGTAGAGTCAGGCTACGGTCAATCCGATATTGCGAAAAAGGCCAACAATTGCTTTGGCATAAAGGGCTACCCCGATGGCACTGTCAGAACAGATTCACCGTGGGACGGCGTTTCCGTATATGCAGTATCAACGCTTGAATACGACTACTATGGCAATCCGTATTACGAAAACGCATACTTCAGAAAGTATGCCTGCATGGAGGACAGTATAGCCGATCACTCCAGAGTTCTCCTCACATCTACCGATGGTTCACGTTTGAGATATGCCGATGTTGTCGGTGTCACCGATTACAGAAAGGGTGCACAGATCATCTACAACGGCGGATATTGCACTGCTCCCGATTATGTTGATCTTCTTTGCGATGTTATTGAGTATTGGGATCTCACACAATATGATCTCCAAAAAGACAGCCATTATGCAAGCGGTTCGGCAGATTACGATGACGAAACAGAATTTACTGCAATCGAAGAAGAAGTTGAGAACGCGTCTGTTCTGATCGAGGAAAACACGTATAAGGTTCGCACGGAGTGGGATAATGAGTATTCCGAACTTGGAAGCTTTGACAGCATTGACAACGCAGTCACTTGTGCAGATCAGTATGAAGGTTATAACGTATATGACAATAACGGCAAATTGATCGATATATTGGATGATTAATTTATCGATAAATTAGTTTTTACTTAGCAGAGTCGGAAACGGCTCTGCTTTTTAAATTTGTGGTGTATAATTACATTGAGCGTTACAAAACTGTCCACAGGTAAAGCTTTATACTGAAAAATATAAAAATTATATAAAAAATCTTAAAAAGTACTTGATTTTTATATAAGAATGTGATAATATATATCTATGGAGATAATCTCCAATCTCTTTCGAATGAAATCTTCTATAAAGAAAGGGTGGGATTGTATGAAAATTACCTACACAGCAAGAAAAGTGACTTTGAAAGACAACTTCAAGGAGCGAGTTGAAAAAAAGCTCCGCAAGTATGACCGTGTGTTCAGCGATGCAGCAGAAGCTTTTGTTGTGGTGACGGTTTACAAGAATCGTCAGACTGTTGAGATCACGATTAACGACAATGGCATGATCTATCGCGTTGAGGATACCAAAGCTGAGATGAATGAAGCTCTCGATGTCAACATGGACAAACTCGCCCGCCAGATACGCAAGAACAAGACTCGTCTGTCGAAGCGTCTGCGCGAATCTGCGTTTGATGAGCCACTGATCGATGAACCTGTTGAGGAAGATGAGCAAGAGCAGGAAGTATCTTACGATCTGTTCAGAACAAAGAAGGTGTTCCTCAAGCCGATGTCACCTGATGAGGCTATTCTCAGAATGAATATGGTAGGTCATAAGTTCTTTATGTTCCTTAATGCAGATACAGACAAAATCAGCGTTGTTTATATTCGTGATAACGGCGATTACGGTATGCTTGAGTCTGAGACCGATGAATAATGATTATTGTTGTGTTATAGTGAGTACGATTTTTCCTTAACACATCTAACATATAGGCGTTGGCGCAGGGGTGACCTTGTGCCAATGCTGTTTTTGTTGTATTTGTAATACAAGGTGTATTATGGACAACTATTTGGAGAAGCGCAAGTATAATAATTAACAGTGACACACACCTATTTTCGTTATTTTCAACAGCGAAATGTTTAAAACTGAACAGAATACTTGTTTAATTTTCAGAAAAAGTCACGATAGTAAATTCGTTTTCAATGTGATATAATATACTTATGTGTTTGTAAGGAAAAACTTGTATAACCATGGGAGAATATACTGATGAGACGAATTGTTACTATTATGATCACTGCTGCAATGTTGGCATCTGCGGTTTGTATTGTTTCAGGCTGTCAGGAAAAACATCAATCTCCGGAAGATACGTACACGCCTATAGTTCGAACAAATGACGTACCGTCTTCGGAGGAGGAAAAAGAAGAGATTTACTCCTCATCCGAGGAAACATCCGGCGAAAGCGATCATCCGGAATCAAAAGAAGAAAGCAAACCGGAAAGCAA
>CADCOF010000003.1 GCA_902802975.1 uncultured Ruminococcus sp.
AGCACAAAATTAACCATAGGAATACGGACAGGAGGTTAAGACTATGTTGATGTCATTATTTAATGAGGAGACTTTGCGTAAGGAATATGACGAGTCCTTGAAGAAGAAGAGCAAAGAAGAAGGCAGAGCGGAAGGCAGAGCGGAAGGCAGAGTGGAAGGCATAGAAATTGGCATGCTGAAAACTCTTATCGGTCTTGTGAAAGATGGGCTTCTTTCACTGAAAGATGCGGCCATACGTTCAAATATGACAGAAACAGAATTTGCTAATCTTCCGGATATGAAAAAAGCATAACATTAAATAATCCCCCCAACAAGCTCACAATGCAAAGCATAACGCTGAACCTTGTGGGCATTTTTTATGCCATAAATTGAACAATATCATTCGCATATATTCTGTAACATTATTCGTTGACTTTAGTGAGATTAAGATTTAATATGTAACACACAAAACGATTGGAGGAAAATATATGCGAAAAATGAGCGTTATCGGGCAGTCAAAGCCCAAAAAGAAAAAGCAGCGTGTTGCGGCATATTGTCGTGTTTCAACAGATAAATCAGATCAGCAGCATTCTTTTGAAATGCAAAGATCATATTTTCAGAAAGCCTATAGTGATCCAGAAAAGGCGGAATTGGTTGAGATCTACACGGACACAGCAAGCGGAACATCGGCGTCATACAGACCGGGATTTCAGCGTTTGATGAGTGATTGCCGTGCCGGAAAGATCGACCGTGTTGTAACAAAATCACTCAGCCGTTTTGCAAGAAACACAAAAGAGTGTCTTGCGGCACTTCGAGAAATGAAGAAGCTTGGAGTGACCGTTGCGTTTGAAAAAGAAGGTATCGACACCGCCAATGTTTCCGATGAGATCATGATAACCATTATGGAAGGGCTGGCGCAGGAAGAATCAGCGTCTATCTCACGAAATATTCGATGGAGTCTTAAGCGAAAAATGGAAAGCGGGACTCTCAAAATTGCAAGGGTTCCGTATGGTTACAAAAAAGTTGACGATGAATTGATCATTGATGAAGCGCAAGCCGAAGTTGTAAGGCGAATTTTCTCAATGTATCTTTCGGGAAACGGCGCAAGGAGAATAGCTGTCTTGCTTAATAGTGATAATATCCCGTCGCCAACAGAAACCAAGTGGAATAATGTGACTGTGCTGAAAATACTCAGGCAGGAGAAATACATAGGCGATATTCGCTGGCAAAAAACATATTCAACATTCATGGGCGATAAGTGGAAGATAAATCGCGGAGAGCAGGATAGTTATTATATCAGAGATTGTCTGCCGCCAATCATCAGTCGTGATGATTTCATGAACGCACAAACTCTTCGTGAGAGAAATACAAGAAAACCAAATAAAAACTATTCATCGCCGTTCCGAGGTAAAACAAAATGTACCTGCGGGCGGTCTTTGTATTTTAGGAACTGTGAAAAGCCGTTGTGGGAATGCACGGGAAAATACAGCACTGTAAACCGCTGCCATAACCCTAAGTTTTTGGATTCGGATTATCATGCTGCGTGGAACAGAATGTGCCTAAAACTTCGTGAGTTTTCGGATGAGATCATTATGCCTTGTATTGACCTTTTTGATCTGGCAGAAGAGAGTCTGATAAGTGATGAAGTATTACAGTTGCGTGAGCAAGAGGAAGAACTCTCAAAGCGAAAGTATGTGTTGTGTTCACTTTGTTCGCAGGGCTGTATCACAACGGAAAAGCTGGTTGCTTTACAAAATGAGATCGACAGCGAAATGGAAGAAATACAGCAAAAGATTTTATTGATAGACTGCGTCGGTGATGACACGATAGATGAGCTGACAACTCTTTACAGACTTATAGCAGGCACATCTTCTGATAATCTATCAAAAATGATATTGAAAAATGCGGTGACAGACGGAAAAACCATAGAGCTTGAACTGTTAGGCGGTTTGAAAATCACGGAGGTGTTGTGATGAATGCGAGAAATATTCCATACGGCTACAAAATGGAAAAAGGAGAGATCAAGATCAACAACGAAGAAGCGGAGCAGATACGCAGAATATTTGAACTTCGTCTAAACGGAATGGGAGTCTACGCTATCGGAAAAATGCTTTATGAGGAACAAATACCGTTTTTTGCCGATACACGAGACAAGGCAATTAAGAAAGCAAGCGCTATTCTCTATAAGCCGATCTACAAAGGTGAAAAAGGTTATCCGGCTATTATTGATCCAAAAACATTTGATAATGTTCAGAAGATGAAATCGAAAGCGTTCCGAAAGACCAAGAGAGTTGAAACTGTTGATGTAAAAAAAGAGGAATACGAATTAATCGTCAGCGAAGAAACAAAGAAAATGAGATCGAAATTGGAAAATCTGATCACAAACCATAGAATTGACGCTGCAACGGTTGGTGAGATGATATTTGAACTTGCAGCAAAAAATTATTCTTGTATCAGAAAGAAAGGGGAATATTCATGACTACAGCCACTAATGTTACATTAATTCCTGCTAAAAAAGAAAACCGCACAAGCTCCGGCAGCGGAGTACTCACAAAAGTTGCGGCATACTGCCGTGTATCGACGGAGCAGGAAAATCAGCAAAATTCATACTCCACACAGATCAGCTACTATACCGATTACATAACACGAAATCCCGACTGGCAGCTTGTCGGGATCTATGCGGACGAAGGTATCAGCGGCACACGAACTAAGAACAGGACTCAGTTTAACAGAATGATACGGGCGGCGAGACGAAAGAAAATAGACCTTATTTTATGTAAAAGTATCAGCCGCTTTGCACGAAATACCGTGGATTGTCTTGATTATGTTCGTGAACTGAAATCACTTGGCGTGACGGTTATTTTCGAGAAAGAAAACATCAATACAAGCTCCATGAGTTCCGAGTTTGCTATCAGCCTTTATGCATCGTTTGCGCAGGCAGAAAGCGAATCTATCAGCAAAAATGTCAAATGGGGTATTGAAAAATCCTACCGTGAAGGGAATGTGCATTATTGTTTTCATCAAATGCTTGGATACCGACTTGATGAGAACGGAACGCCTTATATTGTGGAAGATGAAGCGAAAATAGTAAGGTTTATTTTCCAAGAATATGCTAAGGGTAAGCGGTCTGTTGAGATTGCCGAAGAACTGATGAAAATGGGAGCAAAACGCAGAAACGGTAGCACGGAGTGGACGAGAAATCATGTATACCAAATATTAAAGAATGAAAAGTATGTCGGTGATGCTATTTTGCAGAAGAGCTATACGGTTGACTGCATTACTCACGAAAGAAAGAAAAACACAGGTCAAAAACCGAAATATCTCATTCAGGACTGTCACGAAGCCATTATTGACAGAAAAACGTATGACACGGTTCGCTTGGAGCTTGAAAAGCGAAAGAGAGACGCAAAGAAAGGCACAAAAGAAAAGGGCAGGTATGTGACTAAATACTGCATGAGCAGGCTGCTGATCTGCCCCTATTGCGGTGGATTTTATAAACGCACAACGTGGATTCTGAAAGGCGAGAAGGTAGGCGTGTGGAGATGTAAGAACCGCATGGAAGGCAAAAAATGTCCGAAGTCACCGTCATATCATGAAGATATTCTTCAACAAGCCGTTTTGAATGCTGTAAACGGTGCCATAGAAAAGATGGATAATGTTGACGGCTGTATTGAAGAAAGCAGCAAAATAGTATCGGCTGAAATCGGTGATATTGAGAAACGTATAAAAAAGATCAACGAAAAACTGGCAGAGATTGAACAGGAACGTGAGTCGATACTTGCAAACGTCAGCGGAAGTATGTTCGAGCAAATGAGTGAAGGGCTGAAAGACTTGAATAAACAAGAAAGCGAATATGCTCATCAGCTTGAAGATCTGATCCGACAGCAAGATGACTGCCGCAGAAATGTTCTGCGTGAAGAATCGGCAAGAGAGCTTTTGAAAGGGCTAAAACCGCTGACAGATTTTGACGACAGTCTTTTGGGCAGGATTCTTGCGAAAATAGAAGCTGTGAGCAAAGAAAAAATTGTAGTTACGTTTTGCGGTGGATATACGGTTACGCAGGAAGTTGAATAAAAATATGACGGGTATTGATGTTTTGTAAGGCGAAAAAAGCATCGATACCCTTTTTGCTATTCTCAAACCGAATATCAGTACCCGTTTTTAGCCGTTTTTTCAGGGGATAAAAAGCCCTAAAAGCCGCATGAAATGCGGAATTTTTGAAAATATAGTATTTTTCAATGCACATCATTTGCGTGGTTCACGAGTAAAGATGAAGTTACGAACAGACTTTCTGCAAGCTCAAACTATGGTGTATCTTTCGCCGAGGATTTCACACCGCCTGAGAATTGGCTTCCTGGACAGGAAGTAAATAAGGATGTAGGTGTAGTTAATACTGGTAACGTTGATGCTTATGTTCGTGCTTGGCTTGAGGGCGAAATGAATATTGTTAAAGAGAAAGATACTGGTTCTGTAAGTCAAAAATTTACTGGTAACAACGCTACTTTCACAACAACTGCTTTTGAAGATGTTGTAGATCCGAGCTTAACAGCAGCAGGTTTGAAGAAGCTTTCTGCTGATGGTACTACATATTACAAATTACTGAGTACAACAGAGAGAACAAATTCTGAAATTAATGGAACTAATGCTGATGTAAATGACAAC
>CADCOF010000004.1 GCA_902802975.1 uncultured Ruminococcus sp.
AAGGTTAGACAGAGAGCATCACAAAGTTTTTCGCCAAGCCTTTTTTCAAAAAGGCTTGCCGCCGGAGGCATACTGAAAGCTTAAGTTGTAAAAAATAACAAATAATTGCAAATTTGCTCCTTCATAATTTAGTTGATATTTTTGGCGTAATGTGATATAATTACAATTGGGGAGTTATGATTTTTGTTGATACACGACAACGCAAACGAAGGTGGCTTTAATGAAAACATTCCAATTATTATATAAACCGGCTTTTATTGTCATGCTGGCTGTGCTGATATCAACGCTTTGCAGTCCGGAAGTTTTTGCGTCTCCTGTAAAAACAGATATTTCGGTTGGAGTGTTTACCGACCGCTGCCCGATGTTTTTTGTTGATCCCCAAACTGACGAGATCATCGGCATTGGTGTTGATTTGATGCGATTTTCTGCCGAAAATGCGGGCTTAAACGTCACATTCAAGCAAATAGAAGAGGAAAATCTGAAAGAGGCTCTCGACAATGAAACCTATGATTTGGTTATGCCATTTGGCAGCGCAATATCAAGTGCCAACGGAGATAAAACGATAATTTCGGATAGTCTTCTTCAAATGCCATTTACAATCGTAACTTTAAGAAGTTACAGTAAAAACGACAAGCGGATCAACATAAGTAACCTTCGGATTGGTATGCTCCGGTCTCTTGCCGGCGCGTCCGAGACTGTAAAGCAGCTGTACCCGGATATTCAGATCAGTTTTTATGACGAACTGTCCGACAGCGTTAAGGCACTGCGTTCCGGTGATGTTGACGCCCTGCTGCATAATTCTTATATGTGGAGTTATGTGCTACAAAAGCCCTCTTATGGCGATCTTGTTGTGCATCCGGCTGCTATGTTTTCGATGGATTTCTGCGTTGGTGCACTCGATACCCCGGAAAATCGGATATTGATCGATAAGCTGAATAACGGTATCGAGGCGTTGTCTGACACGCGCCGCCAAGCTGTTATTCTGGACTACACTGCACGCAGGCTTTATCACAATGATTTAGGTGATTTTCTTTTTATTTATTGGATTAGTATTCTTTTGGTTATGCTGCTTGTTGTCTCCATTATTATGATAGCTGTTCAGAGGAAAAAAGCTCTTCGCAGGCAGCACGAGGAGGATTTGCGAAAAATAATCAATGAGGATTCTCTTACATGCGCTCTTAGTTTGCAGGGATTTCGGAAACGTGCAGCGGAACTTTTGAAAGATCATTCGGATGTTCCATACTTAATATTATATACAAATATCAGCGATTTTAAATATATTAACGACAGCGTAGGCATGGACGCAGGTGATGATCTGCTGCGTTTCTTAGCGTCAAAAACAGCCGAAATTCTGAGAGTTGAAGAGGCAATTTGCCGTCTTGAGGGCGATCATTTTGTGATTTTGAGGAGAATATACAAAGAAGAGGTAATACTCAAGGAGTATAAAGATGTGATCAATGCGGTGCGAAACTATTTCGCAGATAAAAAAGGCAATGAGGAGTACATTCAGATACGCAGCGGTATTTACGTCTTGACTCCTGAGGATTACGAAAACATCAACATTGACCACATGATTGATCTTGCGAGAATAGCGGAAAAGAGAGTTCGCAAATCCGGCAAAAAGGAAGGCTACGAGATATACAATCCTGATCAATGGATAAAAGGAAAGCGAAATTCCGAGATCATAAGCCATTTGCCCGCGGCGATTAAATCCGGAGAACTTCAGGTGTGGTATCAGCCTCAGGTTAATTACGACACAGGTGAGATTAACGGAGCGGAGGCTCTGTGCCGCTGGAATCATTCAAAATTGGGGTGGATAAGTCCCGGGGAGTTTATTCCGGCACTTGAGGAAGCCGGCTTGATCAGAGACCTTGACGCCTATATCTGGGAGTGCGTCTGCAAGGATCTGAAAAGATGGAACAAGCAGGGAATGAAGCGTACTGTTTCGGTCAATTTATCTCGAAACGATATCGGTGAAGATATAAATGTTACCGAATATTTCAGCAATTTGATTCGCAGATATGGTTTGAAGCCCGAGCAGCTGAGGATAGAAATAACCGAGACTGTATTTTCGGAAAATCCCGATATTTTGATCAACACCACGAGCGAGCTAAAAGCCGCCGGCTTTATTGTTGAGATGGACGATTTCGGCAGCGGGTATTCGTCGCTGAATATACTGAAAGAAGTTCCGGTGGACGTGATAAAACTCGATTTGCTGTTCCTGCGAAAATCGGAATACCCGGAAAAAAGCCGCATTATAATCCGAAACATAATAAAAATGGTGCAGGAGCTTGACCTTGATATGGTTGCTGAAGGTGTTGAGACGAAAGAAAACGCAGAGTTCCTGAAAAGTCAAGGCTGTTTTGAAATGCAGGGGTATTATTTCTACAAGCCGATGCCGGTAAAGGATTTTGAGGCGGTACTTAAACCGGTAAATAATTAGTGCGTGGCGGGGTTCCCAAACTTACGAGATTGGGGATATCCCGCCGCCTGTTGATGAAACGTTAATGCAGGGGTAAACGCTGTGTTCTTCATAAACAAATTGACCGGCAACATTTACATAAAGCGAATCGTCAAAGAAACCGTATTCTGCGTGACCTTGATCAATTCCCGGCGAACGGAGCCACCAATAATTGCCTAAGTCAGACGAATTATCATCATTGAGATAGTAGAAAACTTCATCATAAGACAGCAGAAATACTTTGTCAAGCGTGTCGTTTCCGCCCTCGGTTTCGTATTTCTCGTTACCATCGTTTATAACATTCGTGTCAACTATGAGTGCTTTATCCTCGTCTGTAAATTCATTGTAAAAATCCTCGTTCAGCCACTTGCGAAGAGTGCAGGTTTCCCATGTTACGTCAATCAGATCGTTGTTGTAGGGCTTTTCCGCAACAGATTCGATGCAGAAAAGTTTCAGTACATTTTCTTGACTGTTGTCAATGACCATCCATTTATAATTTCCGAATGTAACGACATCGCCAACGCTGAAATCTTCGGGTGAAGGAGAATTTTTACTTTCGATTATGGCGGGTACAACGATTGCGGCAATAACAGCAATCGCAAAAGCTAAATAGATAAGAATAGCAAGCATGACATTTGGAGACTTTTTCTTCGGCTCTTCGGGCTTTTCGCCGTTAGGAGCCGATTTTTCAAGCGTGAGTTTGGGCTTTTCCGGATTTTCAACGCTAAAGCGCAGATTATGTGCACGAACAAAACGGTTCGGTTTTCCCGTGATATTATCAGCGGGAATTGCCTGCATCAC
>CADCOF010000005.1 GCA_902802975.1 uncultured Ruminococcus sp.
ATACTGAAATGCTAAAGGCTGCCCATATAGCTGGCAAAGCAATAAACATAACCCAAACAACAGCAGGACACGCTATGTGCTATAAGCTGACTAGCCTTTATGGTATCGCACATGGTCATGCAGCTGCACTTTGTGTTTCAAAGCTGTTTCCGTTTATGGTACATCATACAAATGAGTGTATTGATTCGAGAGGTGAAGGTTTTCTCAAAACAATTTTCGCTGAAATTGCTGATGCTATGGACTGTGAAAACGCAGATGAAGCTTGTCTGAAATTTGATGAGTTATTTGACAGCTTGAATCTTTCTATTCCTGTTGCGACTGAAGAGGATTTTGAAATACTAAAAAATTCAGTCAACCCCACAAGATTGAAAAACAACCCTGTTAATCTAAAATCAGAAGATATAGAATTATTATATAAAGGAATATTGTTGTGAACCTAAAAAATCACGATTATTTTGATTGGATAGACAATGCCAAAAGTATAGGAATTATTTTGGCTATTCTTGGGCATATGATTCACAAAAGTGATATATAAATATTACAAATATTTATATATTCTTTTCATATGCCGATGTTTTTTATTTTATCAGGTTTTATATACAGACTGAAAGATATTGGATTTAGTCAATATACGAAAAATATTTTTTTCGGTTGCTTCTGCCAGCATATATATCATTCTTACACTTCCTATTTTTTTCTTATTTTTCTTTGAAAATCAGGGCGTTGTTTATTTTATAAAATTATTTGTATTTTTTAATGGAAGATTACCGTTTATCGATCCCTGTTGGTTCTTTCTTACGATGTTTTTCGTAAGAATATTTATCAAAGCTATCAAAATAGATAAGATAAAGATGATATATATTGCGGTTATGATGACTGCATTTTTTGTGATAGGATATTTTCTTGTTTTTGTACGTTTTGATTATTTTGGCATTGGAAAGTTTTTTATCGGATCAGCTTTCTTTATGGCGGGTCATTTATTGCGAAAAATCGGATTGTTTGAAAAAACCGGAAAGCATGGCATTGCTTTACAGATTATTGTTATGGTATCTGCATTTATTATTTGGGTACCACGGCTCTGTATAATGGTGAAATATCATTTTATGCACTTGTAGTAAATCAATATTTCGGTTTTGTGTTATCCGGTTTGACAGGAAGTATATTCTTTCTGCTGCTGATTTATTTAATAACAGAAAAAACACACATAAAAATGAAATACCCTTGCAGAGCTTCAATTTTGATTATTTGTTCTCACTATGTATTGGTTATAGCTTTCAAGATGGTTATGACTAAGCTCAATATAATTGAATGTTGGCAATATGATATTGCAATGGTGATGTTTGCTGCACTTATTTTATTGGTTTATTATCCGATATATTTGTTTATAAATACAAAAATTCCTGTTTTGAATGGAGGAACAAAACATGAAAGTAGAAAAATTAGTTGAAATTATTAATTCTGATTTTTATACCGGTGTCCCGGACAGCCAGCTCAAAGCACTGTGCAATTATCTGATGAATACATACGGTATTGACCCGAAGCATCATATCATTGCGGCAAATGAGGGAAACTGTACAGCTCTTGCAGCGGGCTATCATTTAGCAACAGGAAAAACGCCGGTTGTCTATATGCAGAATTCCGGCGAGGGTAATATCATTAATCCGGTTGCGTCACTTCTTAATGATAAGGTATATGCAATTCCGATGGTATTCATTGTCGGTTGGAGGGGGCAGCCCGGTATTCACGATGAACCGCAGCATATTTACCAGGGTGAAGTTACCGTAAAGCTCCTTGAGGATATGGATATCACGACCTTTATTATCAATAAGGACACCACTGATGAAGAAGTTGCCGCAGCTATGGCGAAGTTCAGAGATGTTCTTGCAAAGGGCAAGGATGTTGCTTTTGTGATCGGCAAGGGCGCACTTTCTTGTGACGGCAAGGTTGAATACAAGAATGATAACACTATGATGCGTGAAGAGATAATTCAGCATATTGTCAAGGCAAGCGGTGAAGATCCAATCGTTTCCACCACAGGCAAAGCAAGCCGTGAGCTATTTGAAACAAGAGTTGCAAATGGACAGAGCCATAAATACGATTTCCTTACTGTTGGCTCAATGGGGCATAGTTCATCTATTGCACTCGGTGTAGCAATTAACAAGCCTGATAAAAGAATATGGTGTATTGACGGTGATGGTGCTGTTCTTATGCACATGGGTTCTATGGCTGTACTGGGAGCAAATAAGCCTCAAAATCTTGTTCATGTTGTTATCAACAATGGAGCACATGAAACGGTTGGTGGTATGCCTACGGTTGCTTCGCAGATCAACCTTGTAGATATAGCAAAGGCTTGCGGTTATCCGAATGCCGTATGTGTTGACAGTTTTGAAACTCTTGACAAGGAGCTCGAAGCAGCCAAATCAAGAAACGAACTGAGCTTGATTGAAGTGAAATGTTCGATAGGTGCAAGGGACGATCTCGGTAGACCGACTACAACAGCTTTGGAAAATAAAGAAAACTTCATGAAATATCTTTACGAGATATAAAGAATCAGCCCTGCCGAAAGGTAATACCATTTCGGCAGGGCTTTGAATTTACAGCTTTTGCATAAAATCTTCTACAAGGTATCTGAGTTTTTCTCTGTAACACTTCTCATTCGGATGTGTTTGGTCATTGGCAAACCATAGGCTCATTGTTTCAGGCAGTGCTGTGCATAAACCATCATTGTGATAAAGGTCCAGATAGGGAATGCTCCATTTTTTGCAAATCTGAATGGTAGCGTTAACGAAGTCCTCCTGTGTAACATCATACAATACCTTCTTCATGCAGTTTGTGTTTTTTCCTGTAATTATAAAGGCTATTTTTGCATTTGGCCATTTGTTGTATGCGGTTCTGAATAGAGTTTCCAAAGCACCGCAGTATGTTGATGTATCAAATTGTGCCGATTTCCAAGCATTGTTGCCGATTTCTGTAGATACCATCTGCCCCAGTGCTATTTTGTTAAAACAGTCATTAATTCCACCGCTGAATATGATGTAATCGGCATCCTCGCTCATATCTGATATTCTTTCCGTAATACTGTTGTTGCCCTCAGTCAGGCTTATTCTTGTACCATTGACGCCATAGCCATAAACGGTCGTGCCACGATGATCTTCTGCAAAGGTTTGTGCCCAGCCAAGATTGTAATAGTCCGTGTTTTCAGGATGTGTCAGGCAGATGATCTTTCTGTTTGATACAGCAGTACTGCTGTCCCAACCATATCCATTTGTGATGCTGTCACCGGAGAATAAAACCGTTTTACCGCTGAATTTTGTGTCTTTTTCTTTGATGGATAATGCTTTATAAATGGCAGGATAGCCACTCATTCCGTTTGTTGTTGGTCGGATATAGGCGTTGATAATCAGTATGCCGTCTGCCATTATCTCTATAGCTGCCTGCGAAATTGTCAGATCTGTCATATGTTCTCCGGGGTATGCTACTCTTACACTGCCGTCAGTATTGTATAAGATTGCAGGATTGATGTTGTAGTAAGCAATACCTCGGACAATATACTTTTCACCTTTATATACATAAAGTATGACATGTGCAGTGTTTTCATCTGTGATAAGTGCATTTGCATTGGTATAAGCTCTTTGATAGTGATAATAATTTCCGATTGTCCATGCCGGCTGAAGTAGTTCAAACCTATAATTTGTGAACGATTCCAGTGATTCTATTTTTGAATCAACACAATTGAGTTGTGTTCTGACAGCATCTCCTGCACTTTCATATACTGTTCCATTTCCTCCTGTCCGGATATCAATTAGCTCACTGTTTCCATCTGAATTGTTATTGTGAGAGATAATGTTGTCTATACGGTTGTTTACTGTTGTAGTTAATAAAGAAATCTGAGTATCAATACTAATCGACATGTCCCCGATGGTCTTATTGATATCATTGACGGCATTTTCTAATTGTTCTGAAACACTATCGTTAATATTTTCAATGACATCATTTACACGGTTAATTTCCGCATCAATATGTGTATGGGTTTCTTGAATAGCAGTATCTATTCGCTCGACTTCCCTTCTTAGTTTTATATTTGTTCGTGTATAAGCATCACCCGGAGAAGTTCCTAAAGGAATATCACGGTGTTCATTGCCATTTTTGTCTTTGTAGTAGTTATCGAAATTACCCAAGATCAAAAACCTCCTTTAAAATAACTCTTGCCGCTGCAGAGCAACCAAAATTATTAAAATGTGTGTTGTTACTCATAATACGTTCAGGATACTCGTTGTGTATGATACATAATATATCGTTTTTGGTTGGCCTTTGCTTCAAAAGGTCAAAGACAACACTTGATACGATTGTTTCGGAATTCCTTGCATAAACCGGTGTTTTGAGTATGGCTTCGATATCAATAAATCTTTTTCCAAAAGTATTTTTGACAGCTTCATAGTATGCAGTCTGTTCAGGTAATTCATCTATATGAAAGAAGCCCGATACATACGGATTTTCTGCTCCAACATATTCTGCCATGTGAATTATTTGTTCAATAAGCTCTGTTGGTGTGGTATTGTTGGTATCGATATTGCCAATCAATACAATGTATTTATCATTGATTCTGCGAATTTGAACCGGATGTTTGGTATTTTCACTATCGATACATTTTATGAAAGACTCCAATTCGTTGAGTGAAGGTATATAATCACTCTCAGCCATTACTCTTGGTGCCTGAGCAATTATGGTGTTACTATCTGCACTATAAGACAGAACGCCATAAGGGACGCATACTTTAATAGAAGTATTAGGGACGATTTGGTAGTAATCTCCGTCAGCAAATCGAATAAAAGCGTAATAACAATAGTAACCCTCAATATTTGCTGTTTCTTCTGCTGACAGTTTAAATGGGTATTTCCCCATAATTTCGTTTTCGCTGGTAAGCTCTATTTGTATTATTTCATTAGTTGACGGATAAACGTTCTTTTTTAAGAACAAAGTGATCGTATCACCTTCCGAAATACAATACGGATTTCCATGAACATCTTTAATCTCAATGCAGCCCTCAAAGGTAGAGCCGGTAAAGATTTGTATTTTGTTTTCTGATTTATTTTGATTCAATCATACATTCCTCCTCTGTGGATTGTTGTAGGTGTGAAAAAGCTTATTAATTTGCATGAGTTGTCTTTTTGTATAAACATTGCTGTTGCTTTTAATGGACAACTTGCAAAAAGTCATTTTGACGAAGCATCTCCGTCACTGAAAATTTGTAGATTTCTGATTTCCATCAGATTGATTAATTACCCCCTTCACTTATACCCCCAAAACGGCAAAAAGTTGCATACAAATACGCAACTTTTTTGTGGCTGGAATACACTTTTTTATTTCTGTAGAAGTGCATAAAATTTAATGTAAAACAAAAATCATATTGTATAAAACGTAGATTTCAAAGACTATCGTTCTGTAATATTTTAACATGATAATAAAGTCACCCATTAATCATTAAACTGAATTCAAATACTCCCACAAATCTTCACAAGTTTTTATTTTACGAAGAGACTCATCTGTTTCTTTTTCAAAAATCCATCGTCCTATAATATCATCAGTG
>CADCOF010000006.1 GCA_902802975.1 uncultured Ruminococcus sp.
TAGTCAATGATAATTCAGCCTACGGCTGAAGGACAATTCATCCCGCCGCCTATAGAGGCGGGGGACTTCTTGTCCGTTAGGTTAAAATGGAATTTCACGAAAAATTGCAAGAATTAAGAAAAAACAAAGGCTTAACTCAAGAAGAACTTGCAAAAGAACTGTTCGTTTCCAGAACAGCAATCTCAAAATGGGAATCGGGAAAAGGTTATCCGAATATTGATTCACTAAAAGAAATATCCGGATTCTTTTCTGTAACGATAGACGAATTGCTGTCATCTGAGGAACTTATTACTGCCGCCAAAGATGAGAACCGCTCGAATATCGAAAAAATGGCAGACCTTATGATTGGCATCGCCGATATTATGATTATAATGCTCATTCTATTGCCGCTTTATCCTAAAAAAGAGAACGATTATATTACGGCAGTCGCATTATTTGATTACACAAATGCATCATCTGCAGTAAATTTTATATACTGGGGACTGTTTTCCGCACTTATCATCATTGGTATGGTTAAGGTATTTATGAATTACAATAACATCCAAAAAGGCAGATGTGCCTTTACAAGTTTATCATTCGCGCTGAGTATCATAGTAATTTTATTTTTGACAATGGCAAGAATTCCTTATGCTGTAACTGTGACTTTTTTACTGTTCATAGTGAAAGAGATATTGATGTTTAAAGCATTGAGGCCATGTTAAATTTCTGTCTTTTGTTTGCACACAAACTATATCACCCACGTCTAATGTTAATTTTTGGTATACGTTTACATCATGTAGGGCACATAGAAAAAAGTATTTGTTTTTCAAAAAGTTTGTGTGCAAACTGCATGTTGCGTGTGCCTGCATGGGCACATTTGTTACAGCAGGATACAGATCAAGCCGTTGCATCCGTCATTGATGATTCTTTCTACTGTTTCATTGAGCTTCATTCTTGCGTCCTGAGGCATTCTGCTCAGTTTGCTCTGAAGTCCTTCACTGACAAGTTCATTGAGCGATTTACCGAAAAGGTTTGACTGCCATATCTTTATCGGGTCTTCTTCAAATTCCGACAGCAAATGGCTCACAAGCTCCTGCGACTGCTCCTGTGATCCGACTATAGGCGTCAACTCCGTAAAAATGTTGGTTTTCATCATGTGTATAGAGGGCGCACCGGCGCGCAGCTTTATACCGTAACGCGTTCCTTGTTTGATAATTTGCGGTTCTTCAAATGTAAGATCTTCTGTCTGAGGCATAACAATTCCGTATCCCGTGTCGAGTGCTTCGTTGTACGCGCGGCGTATCTTGTTGTACTCAGTCTTAACTTCACTGAGATCACGCACAAGGTTCAATATGTCCGATTCATCAGTGATATCAAGCCCCGATTTTTCACTGATTACGCGGCAGAAAAGCCCCTTTCCCAATGTCAATACTATCGCCGCATGACCTGTTCCGAAATCAATATCACCAATCTCGGCGCGGCTTACGTATTCACAGCAGGAAATGTCATCACAAAACTGTTTCAGCTGCTTGATCTTCATTGCGTTTCCTGCAGCACTTCGGATACTGCCGAAAACGCCGCTTTTTATGCTGTGATCTTTTTCGAGCTGCGATACCCAGCTTGGCATATCGACTGCTATTTCGCGAACAGGAAATTCCAGCAGTATTTTAGACAGTATTTCTCTAATCTCCTCTTCATCAAGCTCCAGACAATTTACCGGCAGAACAGTTACATCGTATTTCTCCGAAAGATAATTTGCAAGGGCGCGGGCAGACGGCGAAGCGGGAGATGCGCAGTTCAGAAGAACAACAAACGGCTTGCCAAGCAGTTTCAGTTCCTCAATAACGCGCCTTTCAGATTCTTCGTATTCCTCCCTCTCTATTTCGGTTACAGAACCGTCGGTCGTTACTACAATCCCTATAGACGAGTGATCTGTTATGACTTTTTTTGTTCCAATCTCAGCGGCAGTATCAAAAGGTATTTCCTCCTCAAACCATGGCGTTTTGACCATTCGCGGGCGATCCTCCTCACTGTATCCCAGCGCACCCGGAACGATGTAACCAACGCTGTCGATCATACGAATACTTACGCTGACATTGTCATCGAGAACTATCTCGGCGGCACTTTCCGGGATAAATTTCGGCTCTGTTGTCATGATCGTCTTACCGGAAGCCGACTGTGGGAGTTCGTCAATGGTTCGTCTTCTGAGTTCGTCGTCATCTATATGAGGGATTACCAGTGTGTCCATAAATCGCTTAATAAAAGTCGATTTGCCCGTGCGCACTCCGCCCACTACTCCGAGATATATCTTCCCGCCCGTGCGCGCTGCAATGTCGTTATAGATTCTCGTATTTTCCATATTGTAAGCCTCCGAATTTTTTGTTTTGTCGCTTAAGCTTATGTGAAATGTATTAAAAATATTCACGGAAAGTTTTTTGTTACAGTGCATATAATTAATTCGGAGGTGAGCGAAATTAATAATGAAGACATAACTTCAACTCGTATTAAAACACGCCATTTGATATTTTGGGTAAAGACTGCTGTCTGCCTGATTGTAATATTGGTATTGTTGATCATAAAACTTATTGGAGGCGAGCTATACGAAAATGTACATGAATATATCGATGGTTTATTATCAAACTCGGCTGTGATAGATATTGAAACAGGTAATGATGATCTCATTCGCGCAGCATTGGATAATTATACAGATCAATAGAATAAAAATAAAATATGACTATTTCACAATTGCTGTTATAACAATTTGTTCAATAGTGTTTTCACAGACCTTCACCGCCTGCATTTTGTGTGCTGTTCTGCATGAAGCAGGTCACGCAGTAATGCTTCTGCATTTTGGATGCGATACACTCGAAATACGATTAAGATTGATGTGCCTGGACATGATTGATAACGGCAGAATGAAAAGAAGTCCTGCCGAACACGCAGTTTGTATTCTGGCAGGACCTTTGATAAATTTTTTGTGTATACCTATATTTTATGCTTTGTACAAAGCTGTTGGATCACAATTTTTGCTGATGTGTATCAGATCGAGTGCGGCACTGGGCTTTTTTAACATCATGCCGCTGACCTCTACAGACGGAGGCGAACTTCTTGCTCTTTTACTTGAAAAATTTATCTCACCGCAAAAAGCACAACACACTATTAATATTATCACTTTGATATCTATAGCCGCAGTAGTATACTATTTTGTGACATATCAACAATCAAAGCTTTTTTGAATTGTTGCTGAAAACGGTTCCTCTGATTCCATCCAGCGTTACAACTGTGCCGCTTTTCAGTATAGAAGTTGCGTTCCTTGCACCCACAAGAGCCGGTTTGTCAAGAGCAAGGCATACAATCGCAGCATGACTGTTTACGCCTTCTTCCTCGGCAATAACGCCCTTCGCTGTGCGGATAATTCTGTGGAGGCTGTTCGTAGTTTTCGGGATAACGAGAATATCGCCATCGGCATAGTTCTTGAGCGCGTCTTCCTCATTTTTGCATACGCAAAGCCTTCCGCATACGGTTTGATTTGTTATCGGTTCGCCCGTTACAAGAATATTGCCGACAAGATGAACTTTAAGAAGATTTGTTGTGCCCGATACGCCAAGCGGAACACCGGCTGTAATAACAGTCAAATCTCCGTTTTTAACAAGACCTTGTTCAAGCGCAACAGAAACAACATGTTCAAAAAGTTCATCGGTGTTGTTCTTTTCTTCAACGACGATTGGCTTTACACCCCATGACAAATTCATCTGGCGGCGAACTTTCGGTTCTGTAGTTCCGCATATGATCGGGCATTCAGGGCGGTATTTCGAGATCATGCGCGCTGTGGTGCCTGTCTTCGACACAGTGAGTATAGCAACCGCGCCCAAGTCATGCGCCGTTGTACAGGTTGCGTGAGATATCGCTGACGTAACATCAGATTTTTCAATAATATCTCTTTTGCGGAATTTTTCTATATAGTTGATATCATGTTCCGTTGTGAAGGCTATTTTTGCCATAGTTTTGACGGATTCAACGGGATATTTTCCTGCGGCTGTTTCACCCGAAAGCATAATCGCACTCGTACCGTCATAAATTGCGTTGGCAACATCGGTTGATTCGGCTCTTGTGGGACGCGGGTTCTTTATCATAGAGTCAAGCATTTGCGTTGCCGTGATTGCCTGTTTTCCGGCTTCATACACTTTCTGAATAATCTGTTTTTGCAGGATCGGTATTTTTTCAAGCGGTATCTCAACGCCGAGATCGCCTCTTGCTACCATAATGCTGTCGGATACTCTGATGATATCATCGATATTTTCAATTCCCTCATGGTTTTCAATTTTTGCACAAATGCGAATATCATTGCTCCCGAGCATTTTCAGTTCCTGACGGAGAAGCATAATATCATTTGCGGAACGTGTAAAAGATGCCGCAATAAAATCAATATCCTGCTCCACACCGAAAGCTATATCTTTTTTGTCTGTGTCCGACAAGAAAGGAAGAGAAAGCTTAACGTTAGGAATATTAATGCCTTTATGTGACGATACATTTCCGCCGTTAATGACTTTACAAATAACATCACATTCGGTGCAGCGAATAACATGAAGTTCGATAAGACCATCGTCGATGAGAACTCTGTCGCCGGTTTTAAGCTCCTGCGGCAGCGACTTAAAAGTAACCGAACAGATAGTATTGTTACCGTCAATCTCGTTTGATGTTAAAGTAAACTCCTGCCCCTCAACCAATGTTACAGGTCCCTGCGAAAAATTACCTGTACGGATTTCCGGTCCTTTTGTGTCAAGCAGAATTCCAACGGGCATGTCAAGCTCTTCGCGCAGCTTTTTCACAGCGTCCATTCTCGCTTTAGCCTCTTCGTGTGTGCCATGACTCATATTGATGCGGGCAACATCCATACCGTTAAGAAAAAGCTTGCGCAGAATTTTCTCGTCATCAGTGGCAGGACCCAGAGTGCAGATAATTTTGGTTTTTCTCATACAATCACCTCATAGAACAATATATAGATGCTGATATGCAGATCATTCTGAATATCATTATACAATAAAGTCTACCATAAATCAAGATAAAATTTGTGAAATATCACGGCTTTTGAATGAGTAAACAAATTGCAAACTATAAATGAGCAAATTTTGAATTGTTCGTCAATATCAACAAATTTGCGTCGCCTTGGAGCGGCGAGGGAACATGGTACAAACCGGAGCAAAGGGGCATTTTCTGCCAAAATGCCCCTCTTTCCAAAACAGTCCACCGGACTGTTTTGGAAATTCACCCCTAAAA
>CADCOF010000007.1 GCA_902802975.1 uncultured Ruminococcus sp.
AAAAAAGGGAGAGTTCCAGAGCGGTCAAATGGGGCAGACTGTAAATCTGTTGTTTCGGCTTCGGTGGTTCGAATCCACCCTCTCCCACTTTGGAAGATCATGTTGTCTGAGTGACGGCATGGTCTTTTTGTTTTTGTTTTACTTGATTTGTTTTGAGGTGCTTTATGAATTATTATATTGCTGATACTCATTTCGGTCACGAAAATGTTATAAGGTACGATAGAAGACCGTTTGGCAGCATCGATGATATGAATAGGGAAATTGTGAAACGTTGGAATGATACTGTTTCAAGTGAGGATAACGTGTATGTTTTGGGCGACTTTGCGTGGAAAAATTCCGTTGGGTTGGACATTATATCAAATTTGAAGGGAAGAAAGTTCCTTGTTGAGGGGAATCATGATAGGCTGTCAGATGAGTTAAAAATGAAATTTGACTGGGTAAGGGATATCGCTGTTGTAAATGATAACGGCGTTAAGGTCGTTTTGTGCCACTATCCCATGGCGCATTGGATTCATCAGTATAGAGGCGCGGTTCATCTTTACGGTCATGTTCATGTTACTAAGGATTACGATGTGTTTAAACGTTACGGAGAAATGTGCCATAATATGGAAATACCTTTCGAATGTTATAACGTCGGGTGTATGATGGAGTATATGGATTATACCCCGCGTACATTGGAACATATTCGACTTAATGGGAAATAGATGATAGATACAATATGAATTTTCAGAAACCGAATCCTGCAAAAATAAAGGCTAAGTGTGCATAAAAATATCTGTTTATTATCAAATTTCGCAGTTTTTTCTTTTCAATCTCCTAAAATTTTTAAATTTTTTAAAAAATTTACGATTAATCTTTAATTTTTTAAAAAAATCATTTGACTATGTTTTCAGAATGTAATATAATATGTAGTGTGCTTTTAATTGTCTTTTTCGGACAATGCCGCATTGACAACGCACCGCGTTTTGTGAATACATTTTTCAAAATGCGAAGTGCTGCCGAATGGTTCAATACCACGGCTAACTAAAATTTTTGGAGGCTTATAAAATGAGCAGAGTTTATAATTTTTCAGCCGGTCCGTCCATGCTTCCCGAGTCTGTACTTAAGAAGGCAGCCGAGGAAATGCTTGACTATCAGGGCAGCGGTCAGTCCGTAATGGAAATGTCGCACCGCTCCAAGGTTTTTGACAGCATTATTAAGGATGCAGAGAAGCTTGTAAGAGAGCTTTTGAACGTTCCGGATAACTATAAGGTTTTGTTCCTTCAGGGCGGCGGTTCTTCGCAGTTCACTATGGTTGCTCAGAATCTTATGAATAAGAATAATAAGGCTGACTATATAATCACAGGTCAGTGGGCTAAAAAGGCGTGGAAAGAAGCAGCTCGCTACGGTGACGCTAAGGCTGTTGCATCTTCAGAGGATAAGGTTTTCTCGTATATTCCGAAGACAACACGCAGCGATTTCCGCGATGACGCAGATTATGTATATATTTGCATGAACAACACTATCTATGGTACTGTTTATCATGAGCTGCCCGATACAGGCGATATCCCGCTTGTTGCAGATATTTCGTCATGCATTATGTCTACTCCGCTCGATATTTCGAAGTTTGGTCTTGTATTTGCAGGCGCACAGAAGAACCTCGCACCCGCAGGTCTTACAATTGTTATCGTTCGTGAGGATCTTTTGGGCAACGCTATGGATATCACTCCGAATATGTTCAACTACAAGACGCATGCAGACGCAGATTCTCTCTTCAATACACCGCCCTGCTATACAATTTATATTGCAAAGCTCGTTATGGAGTGGATCAGAGACGAGATCGGCGGTCTTGAGAAGATGCAGGAAAGAAACGAGAAGAAGGCTGCTATTCTCTATGATTTCCTCGACAGCTCCGCAATGTTCAAGGGCACTGTTGTTAAGGAAGACCGTTCTCTTATGAACGTTCCGTTCGTTACAGGCGACGCTGATCTTGACGCTAAGTTTGTTAAGGCTGCTACAGAGGCAGGCTTTGTAAACATCAAGGGTCACAGAACCGTAGGCGGTATGAGAGCGTCTATCTACAATGCTATGCCGGTTGAGGGCGTTGAGAAGCTTGTTGAGTTTATGAAGGAATTTGAAGCTCAGAACTCGTAATGACTATTTATTAGGGATGATCGTAATGATTGTCCCTATGTATATTTTATATGGAGATGATTACAATGGCATTATATAATGTACTTAAGTTAAATAAAATTGCCGCTGTAGGCACCAATAGACTTGGCGACAATTACGCAGTATCTGACGACTGCGCTGCACCCGACGCTGTTCTTGTTCGTTCCGCGTCAATGCACGAGATGGAGCTGCCCGCAAGCCTCAAGGCAATTGCAAGAGCGGGAGCCGGCACAAACAATATTCCGATTGACAAATGCACAAAGGCAGGTATCGCTGTATTCAACACTCCCGGCGCAAACGCAAACGCAGTTAAGGAGCTTGTTCTTGCAGGCATGCTCATTTCTTCAAGAAATGTTGTAGGCGGTATCGATTGGGCAAAGACACTCAAAGGCAACGGCGACCAGGTAGGCAAGATGGTTGAGAAGGGCAAGAGCCAGTTTGCAGGTCCCGAGATCAAGGGTAAGACTCTCGGCGTTGTAGGTCTTGGCGCGATTGGCGCACTCGTTGCAAACGCTGCTGCTGCACTGGGCATGAAGGTTATCGGCTACGATCCTTTCCTTTCGGTTGCAGGCGCACTCAAGCTTGATCCGGAAGTAGAGTATAAGGCTACTCTTGACGATATTTATGCAGAGAGTGATTACATTTCTCTTCATGTTCCGCTCAACGCTGAAACAAAGGGCACTATCTGTGCAGAGAGCATTGCTAAGATGAAGGACAACGTTCGCATCATGAACTTTGCAAGAGACGGTCTTGTTAACTCTACAGAACTTCTTGAAGGACTCAAGAGCGGCAAGATTGCAGCTTATGTAACAGATTTCGCTACAGATGATATTCTTTGCGAAGACAAGGTGATTGCATTCCCGCATCTCGGCGCGTCTACACCTGAGAGTGAGGATAACTGCGCTGTTATGGCGGCAGACGAGATCAAGGCATACCTTGAGAAGGGTTCTGTTATCAACAGTGTAAACCTTCCGGCAATGAAGCTCGGTGCGATCAAGGGTAAGAGAGTTTGCATTATCCACGAGAACAACGCAGCAATTCTCCCCGCTGTTACTGCTAAATTCGCAAGCACAAACGCTGTTGAGAGCAAAACAAGAGGCGACGTTGCATACACAGTTATCGACACAGATGCTGACGTAAGCGACGATATCGCAGCTATCGAGGGCGTTATCAGCGTAAGAGTAATCTAGCGGCGGGCATGCGCCCTAAGAACCACCGCACCGAAAAAACTATCTGTGCGGAGTTATCCTTCGTTTACGATAAACTCGGACGGAATCTGCCCGCGGGC
>CADCOF010000008.1 GCA_902802975.1 uncultured Ruminococcus sp.
GTGGAGTTAAATAAGGCTTTGAGCTAATCACTACCCACTAATCACTAAACACTCGCAATAGGATCTTTTCAATGACGTTTACTATAGCGCATATGGGCGCGGGTTCGGATTTGCGTTACAAACATACTATGTGCGCGAACCGGGAGCGGCGGCACGCCGCCACTTTACTGCTGCAAATGAGCTAAACCCACTGAAGAAGGCTTGCCGGGCAAGCCGGGGCACGCGCGCATAAAAGCCACTATAACGAGAAAGTAAAAACGCGTATTGGGAGCGGCGGCACGCCGCCAAGCCTAGCGTTTGTCCAGGTCTACCAGTTTCAGGGAAATTGTTCCTATTGTGAGATAGGATGTGGTGTGCAGTATGAGCATAAGCCAGCACAAGAGAAGGTGCTGAGATGTTCCGTCATAATCGATATCGTATTGCTGCGTAAGACCCAGGTCTTCCCAGCTTGAATACGAATTGGGGTTAAGCGCAAACTCTTTTATCTTTTCGTATGTGTCCCATGTGGGGATTTCGTTAATATCAGCACTCGTGCATATCGCCTGTAACCCCCATCGGCTTACCGTAAAGCTTTTGAGAAACTCCGCGTCCTCCGGCAGCTGAAACATCAGCCCCGCAAGTACTAACTCTATGATTAGCGCAAACGGCATTATCGTCATTGCCGCGTTCTCAGTCTTCACTATCGATGATATCATCAGCCCTATTGCGTCTGCACTGAATATTATCAGAGTAAACGATATGAAAAACTCCATTCCAATCCACTCAACCATTATTCCATGATTCGGAAAATCACGATATATATCAAACACTATCGTAAGTATAAGCCCCTCAGCCATGCACTGAAGAAATTCATATATCACATGCGCCAACATGTACGACGTTATGTGAAGTCCCGTGCGGTGTTCCCGCTTTATTATTGCGCGTTCGCGGCAAATCGTCTGCACCGAATTGAACATTCCTATCCATATGCAGCCGCATATCATTGCAAACGTTCCCGTCTTAGTCGGCTCGTTCACAACAAATGTGTTGTCGCCAATTACCCACGCCAATATGACAGCAATTATCACCGTGCTTATCAGCGACTTCCAGCCCTTTTCATTGACAAACATGCGAAAGCATTTTCCAAGATATACTCCGGTCTGCCCTATTCTTCCCATTCGTTTTTCGCTCACGCCTGCCCCTCCTCTCGCGCCTTGTACTTCTCTATGTAGTGATCTGATAATCCTTCTCCGTTTTCGTCGGGGCGGTTTATGCGCTTTACTATGCCACGGTATGAGTCAACGCCGAAAAACTCAAACGCATCTTCGGGCGTTCCGTAAAACGCAAGATGACCGCAGTTGTCAACAGAACTCTTTGCAAGAACTATCACTTTGTCAAACAAACCCGCGCCTCGTTCCGGACTGTGCGTTATCACCATAACTATTGTTCCGCTGTCCGCTATGCGGCGCAAATCTTTCATCAGACCGCTGCCCATTATATCATCTATTCCTGAATCAGGCTCGTCAAGGAAAAACAACTTCGGTCTTGCGATAAATTCAACCGCTATGCTCAATCGCTTGCGCTGCCCGCCGCTTAACTTCGAAACAAGCGTCGCTTTCTCTCTCTGCAAACCAAATTCCGTCAGCATTTCGTCAACACGCGCCAAGCGTTCTTCATCTTTCATTCCCGCAGACAGTTTCAGGTGCGCCGCGTTTTCAAGCGTGCTGTATACACTGTCACTTCCGCGCAGAAGATCACTCTGCGGCACAAAACCAATCTCGTATTTCATCGTGTCATATTCGCTGTAAATATCGGTATCGTTGTAGTGTACGCTGCCCTTCGCCTTCTCATAGCCCATCACGGCATTGAGGAACGTCGTCTTCCCCGCGCCGGAACCACCTAGAATAAGCACCATCTCGCCTGCGGCAACGTTGATCGATATATCCTTGAGCAGCTGCACCTTCTTAAATCGACGCAAAACAGCCCGCTCGATTATATTAATACAAAGCGTCTCGCCGCCGTTGTTCACAACTGCGCGCTTCATTGTCACAGCACTTTCCACATTGTTTCCACATGATGCTGCCAATTGGGGTTCTCTCACGCTTGTTTCAGTGCGATTTGAATTCATTGCGGAATTATCAGCTTGACTTTCAATGATTTTTGAGCTTGATGTTGAAAACTCTGTGGAATTTGTGTGTAATACTACGGAATATACTATCTTGTCTTCAAGAAAAACGAAATAAATCCCCGCTATCTTTATCACATCAAATTTATTCAGAAAACGGGGAGTAGAAAGCCGCTTTCCGTTTAAATATACTCCGTTTGTGCTTGCGTGATCTATCAAAGCCCAGCCGCCCGGGCTCTTGAAAAACGAGGCGTGCTTTTCAGACACAGCATCGTTATCAATGTTCAGTGCCGAACGACCTATACGAATTTCCGTTGTCTGATCTGTGATTGGTATTGTTTCAAATCGGCATTCCCGCGTCAGATCACGCGTAAATATCGCAATTACGCCTTCTCCGCTTTCTGTCAAATATTTAATTACATCGCCGTTTTCAAGCGGCACGGCAGTGTTGTCCAGTCGGCGTTTGTTAATTACGGTTCCGTTTTCGCTTCCCAAGTCCCTGTAAAAGCAGTGACCGTCAATCAGTGCGATCTGACCATGATTTTTCGATACGCCCGGAGACGATATGCGAATATCCGCCGTGCTGTCCGGCGCGTCGTTCCCTATGAGCGTCAGCGCGTTTAATGTACAGCTGCGTATAAATCCGCTTGAGTCGAAAAGCGAAATCATCGCAGACTCGTTTTGGTTTTCTTTATACAAAACAGTGTCAGCCATATTGCCCTCCCGTCAAGCTGCATCTTCGACCGACGCGTCGTCGGCAGTCTCTGTGCTCTCATCGTCATCTTCAAGGAAATCGACCTTGAACGTCATCTCTTCTTTAAGCTCCGCCTCCTGCTCGGCTTTCAGTTTTTCGGCAGTAGAGTAATACACCTTAAATCCCAGACTATCCTTTTGACGTTCGTCAATATCGTACAGCGTTACATAAAGATTACTGCATTCTGCAAGCATTTTGACATCAAGTCCTTCGCGATATGTCAGACTAAGGCGTCTTGAACTCGGCGCTGCAGCTAAAATACTGTCCAAACCGGCAACATTCGTTATATTGTTTTCTACGGCAGACACAGACCACAGATTTGGCAGCGAAAACAGCTGATTGATCTGTGTCACTTTGTTGAAATTCATAGAAAGATTTCTTAAATTCAAACAGAGTGCAAGAGGAGCCGAATCTGTTATCTCGTTATTGTCAAGATTGATATTTTCAAGGTTAGTAAAACTCGACACAACAGATATATCTGATATTTTATTGTGATCCATCTCAATATATTTCCCTTTGTATCCTTTCAGCGGCGAAATATCACGTATCTCGTTGTACCCGATACTCCGCATATATCCGCTTGACAGCAGCTTTGTGCATGACGCAAGAGGAGTAATATCTTTGATATTATTATGCTTCATATTTAAATCATCAAGTTTATCTATGGTAGCAAGCGCAGTAATATCCGATATCCGGTTAAAAGAAATATCGAGATTACTAATCCTGAAGCAGTCTTTAAGTGCCGATATGTCGGATATATTGTTATTGCTCAGGTTAAGAAGACCTAATTTATCGTCCTTCTCCAGCGGCGAAATATCCTCTATCTTGTTGAACGAAACGTCAAGATTAAATAAATTTGACATATTCGAAAGCGCGGAAATATCACGAACATCGTTGCCCGCAATATCCAGTTCCATAAGTGATAATTCAGAAAGCGGAGATATATCGCTTATGCGGTTTCCGCGAAGATCAATATTTACCAATGATGAACATTCTTTAAGCGGAGTGAGATCGGAAATACTATTTGACTCGGTTTTAATGTACAATAGCTTGTCTTTAGCCGGAGTGATAAAATCGAGAGACGTAAGTCCGCATTTATTTGCATAAAAGAATTGCAGTGTTGACGGAATGACAATAGTTGAAACATCAAGTGACTTGGTTTTAGAAATATTCAGGCTTGTCAGTTTTTCAAAATGAGAAAGACAGCTAAGATCGGTAACATCTGTTTTTGAGATATCCAACTCTTCCAACGAACTCAAAGAAGTAAGACTGCTGATATCGGAAATATGGGTGTTGTACACATCAAGGCTTTTAAGCTGCGTGATTGATGCAAGCGGCGAAATATCGGTTATGTCGGTATTGTTGGAAATATTAAGTCTCTCAAGCCATGTAAGCTCGGAAATAAAATTAACGTCTTCATCGTCAAGGAAACATGCGTTGATAGTCAGCGACTTGAGTTTTTTCAGTCTTTTCAGGCGTTCCATATCGCGGTTTGTGACAAGGTCGCCATAAATGGAGAGGCTTTCCGCGGAAAGATCAACCTGCTCATCGCCTATCATAACGGTGGTGAGCGAATGTATCGTCATTGCTATGACTACAGCAAAAACACCAACGCCGCAGCCTGCCGCACATACGGTTTTGAAAATCTTTTTACCCTTGAGTTGGAGCCGCCTGTAAAACAGCCAGCCAAAGAAAACAGCGACTATTACCAGATCAATAGCAATGGCAAGACAGCTTCTGACATAATCCGTATCATAATTGATAGTCAGTAAAACCACAAGGGCAACAGCGGCAATTATAGGCAGTGCCGTGAAAACAGCAAAAACGGGATTTGGCTTCTTTTGTTTATAATTGGTTCGCAAAAAGTAAGTCCGACCGGCAAATACCGCGCCTGTACCCAGAAGAAGTGCAGCAACAAATAAGCCGACAATTGTAGACGTTTCGTCCGAATCATCAAGCATTACCCCGGAAGACATCAACGAGAAAAGCGACGCTGCTCCCAATATTATCGAACCTATCAGACCAATTTTGTTGGGCTTCTTTTGCGATATTTTTGAGTCACCGTTCTGTTCGGGAGATTCAGCTGCACTTACCGGTGCGCTCTGTTCCGGTGATTTAGATATGCTTACCGGCGCGCTCTGTTCCGGTGATTTAGATATGCTTACCGGTGCGCTCTGTTCCGGCTCTTTTGCAAGGCTTATCGGCGCGCTTGGTTCAACGGCTTTCGCTATACTTACCGGCTGCTGTGAGGTATTGCCCGACGCGCAAGCGGCAAACGCCGCGTACATTTCTTCCATAGACTGATACCGGCTGCGGTGATCAACCGCCATGCCCTTTTTGATAACAGCCTCCTGTTCGGGCGTCACCAACGGATTTATAGACGGAATGCTTTCGAGGGTATCCTCAAACAATCGGCTAATCGAATCAAGCGGAACTTTTCCGGTCATAAGATAATAAGCCGACGCGGATAACGAGTAAACATCTGTCCAGGGACCCTGCTCGCCCTTACTTCTGTACTGTTCTTCGGGAGAGTATCCGACTTTCAGCATAACAGAGTACGTTGCATTTGAGTTCTGAGAAAAATCTCTTGCTGTGCCAAAGTCGATAAGTGCAGCCGTGCCGTTATCTTTAAGCATAATATTTGTCGGGCTGATATCTCGATGAATAAGCCCCTGCGCATGAACTTTACCGAGAACTATCATAATCGGCGACAGCAGCTCAAATACGCGCGAAAAAGACATCAGACCATTTTCGGCGACATATTTTTCAAGCGTAATACCCGAAATAAAACTTGTCACGATATATGAAGTATTATTTTCGGTAAAGAAATCACGGATATTAACAATATTCGGCTCATCGCAAAACTTTGACAGAACGCGTGCTTCCGTCAAAAAGCTTTGTTTGCCTTTCTCGAAAGTTTCGCTCAGATTACCGCCGCCCGGTATAACGTCAAGCGACGACGCCGAACTTCGGCTGACATTCCCCTTCGGAAAATACTCCTTGACAGCGATAAGCATATCGAGATTAATGTCACGTGCTATGTAAGTTATACCAAAACCGCCCTCGCCCAAGACTGCTCCGATCATGTACTTACCGCACAAAACAGTTCCGGGCGGCAGCACATGAGGCGGCGGGGTATATTGATTGTTGCTTTTCCCACAATGCGGGCAGCAATCCGCCTCCGACGGCGTCATACAAAAATAACAGAATTGATCAGACATATTGAAATATTCCTCCTTTTACTTCCAACTCAAATATACGACAACAAATCGTTATTACACAACTAATTATAGTATATTATCGCAAAAAAGTAAAGAGGCGGGCGGCGTGCTGCCGGCGGCATGCTGCCGCACCCAATTCCGTCCGAATTTATCGTAAACGAAAGACAGTTCCGCGCAAATAGTTTTTCGGTACGATGACAATACGCACCCGA
>CADCOF010000009.1 GCA_902802975.1 uncultured Ruminococcus sp.
GGTCGCAATCATAAAAAATGAAGCAGATCAGGAAATTGCAGAGGAACGCAAGGACAAAGAAAACAAGTATGAATATCAGGCAAATGTTAACACTGTGATCGGCTCTATGAGAGATCGTTTAGCTGACGCTGTCTTTAGCCGTAACCCTGCTCACCGACAGAAAAAGCTTGAAAGAATCATGGCTGAAGTCAAGAAATCCGTTGTTCCAATTCGTCCCGATGACGGTAATACTCCAAGATATGAAAATACTCGAAAATCTTCACATCATCATAATAAAAGGCACAATCTTTGAGGCTGTTAAGTTGTGGATAGTGATTCTGAAAGAGCTTCTGCCTTGGAATAGCTCTGTGCAGAAAATCTGTAAAGCAATATGAGTAATCCCCGAACACTGCTCGGGGATCTTTCGTTTAGGGGTGGTGTGTTATTAGGCGGTTACGTTGGAAAGCTTAATAAAATGACCCGACACGGTATCCTGGTTCCGTGTCGGGCGGTATTGTTAAATGATTTTGAAGGCGATTTTTTAGAATTGATTTTCACGGAGCCAGGATATTTCGGAGAAAGGATATATCATAAATAGCCATAAATAGTATCGATCAGATTTTCAAAAAATTCATAGACATTACTGAAAAAATAAGTCTTTTCTTCAATTTTCATCAGAATATAGAAGATGAGCGGAGATGCAAAAAATAGGTATTTGAGTATTGTCAGAACTGTATATATTCTATCCTCTCTTCGTTGTTTCCGTTCACGTTTTTTTCGTTCCTCTGTTATCTTATTGGGAACTTCAATGATCTCTTGCGTACCATCAGTATAGAATACCCTTATCTTCTCTAAAGTCAGTCCTCTGAAATGAAAAAACTCTTGAGGACTAGCTGCATCATCACTAGCGTATATTGGTTGATGAATGATTATTTCCTCCGAAGGTGCAATGGATCTGCCATTACCGTGTTCATATTTTACATACGCACTATCATATACATCTGCAAAACCGCTGTTATAGGCATTCGTACAGCGACCCGCCAAAAAAATAAACTCGACTCTTCTGACAGCTTTCCCGCTCTCGTTCCGTGCCTTCAACGATACAGTAACATAATCATATTGTTCTTTATCCCAACGGTTGACCTCTTCACAGTTAAAGTCAAACTCCAGCACTTTAAACATAGATAAATCCCAGCTTTCTGTATCACTACACTGTCTTTGTTATAGGTCAATTCTTATAACGGGAGATGCAATAGAATCACCTTGCAATCTTGCGGCAGAAAATGAATCAATCGCATTATCAATTAATTCACACAATGCATCAAGCGGCTGAATGTGCGTGTGTGTCAATGCGATTAAGACCTTAGGATCGGGAATTAAATTTAAAACAACTGAATCATTCATTTTTTACACCTCGCATTTTTAGGATTGTATTTCAAGGTCAGCATAAGCTGTTCCTCAATAGAAAGGAGCTTCTTACGACCGCCTCTCCATCGTTTGGGTTTTGATTCGACCGCTTTTTTCAAAATGATGACCATTGCCTTATCTCTTCTTACACCTATTATTTCTTTGAAATCCTTGTCGCTCAATCTGTTCGTTTTTGCATAAAAATCCATTTTATCACATTTTTAGATAATACCACTTTTATGGATTATTGTCAAGGATTTTTTAGTTTTCGGGGAAGTCTATTATATATATTATATCATAAATCGTAGATAATTGCAAGTGGATCAGCCAATTTTGTTGATAAAACTTTTATACTGTGGATTATATTTTGTTAGAATTGTACAATACGAAAATCTTGGGAATTTACAGTGGATCTATGCTAAAATAATACTCATCGAACGTCACACCGAATCCGCCTGTGTGGCTGTCCTGTATAGAAATTACAGCATAGGTATCGGTCAATGCTCCCTGCTCCGCCGCCTCGGCAGCCATACCGAACGGATAGTAATTCTGCAGTTCATTGCTGTACAGTGATTGATTCTCATTAACTGTCAAGGCGCTCTATTTCAACAGTTGTCAAAAGCTTATTATACTCCATATTTATGTTAATACAGTTCCATTGTGATAATGTGCCTTGATATTTAATAATCTTTAAAGAATTGTAACTATTCAGTCCCTCAAAAACTCCATAATGTTGAAAGTGAAAAAAATGAACAAAAAAAATTGTGAATTTACCAGTATACACAAGAATCAAAATGTGGTATACCAAAGAAATATCTGTAAAACAAACACTTTTTATGTCGCCGCTAAAGTCACCGTAAAGCGGAGTGGAAGTCCGAAATGTGAAATTAGATGGGAGATTATACTTTCTCGTTCCGATAACTTCTTCTTGAATAAGTCCGTTGTCACAATAAAAATGCTGCATCATCTGTTTGTATATTCTTTCGGCAATATCCCGCTTATACATCATGATGATGTTCTGCATTCCGTTTGTGCCGTACTTTGATTTGTAGTACTCAGCTGCTGCCGAAATCAGCTCAAACAGCAGCTTTTTGCATTTGTTATAGTCTATCTCAGGCTTCTTGCGAAGCTCGGCAAGTATAGCTTTCTTGGGATCATATCCCTCAAAATCTATTGCTCCGGCATTTACACGCTGAATATTTTCAAACACAAGAGGCAGTATTGGTTGAAATGAAATAATTTTGTTCGTGTATAAGCTGCTAACAGTATCAGAATGTGAATAAATAAACAATAGTTAATTGGACAAATAATCCAAGCGAATAATTGAAACGTTCAAAGTCAGCATATTTTTGTATGGATTTGATTTATAAGTTCTTTACTTAAACGATGAAAGACACCCACTCCGTGTTTGGGGCGGCTGTTGGTGGTTGCTGACTAAAAAATTTTTCTACTTTATATATAAGTTATATTCGTAAAATTATACTATA
>CADCOF010000010.1 GCA_902802975.1 uncultured Ruminococcus sp.
GACAAAACTACCATCGAAAACTAAATGACCGGCTAAAACCGGTCTTTTTGTGTTGCGATGGGACTGTTAGAGTGTGAATAGTAACAAGATGAATGATCGGAGCACATATAGTTTCAAATTGATGTTGCTTACGGTGGTGTGATTATGGTACAATGATATAAAATAACCCAAGAAAAACTCAAATTGGAGGAATAGAAATGCCGTTGTTGAGCATTGCCCGTTTTATCACATTTTTTTCGCTGTTTATTCAGCTTTTCGGGTTGACCTGCGCCGTTGTGATAGATTCATATACGAGCAAAAAAACGAGAAAAGTAATGACTTTGATAACCATATTGCTGTACTGTATTATATTACAAAACATTGCGGAATACTATCTATCTAATTATAATGCAGATCTGCAACCGGCACTCATAAAGCTGAGAATATTTACATCTGTTTTGGGGTATTCCATACGCCCGATGGTGATTCTCTTGTTTTGCTGCATTGTCAGTCCCGAGCGCAGGCATCGTTTTGGGTGGATACTGATCGGTGTAAATATCGCGGTTAATTCAACGGCATTTTTCTCGCGGATCTGTTTTACGATAGACGAAAACAATCACTTTCAAGGCGGATCGCTTAGCAATTCATGCTATTATGTCAGCTTGTATCTGCTGGTTTACCTGTTCTATTTAGCGGTGGTAGAATTTGGTGCAAAACACATCAGCAGCATTTGGATACCCTCTTTGAGTGAGGTGTTTATTGTTATCTCGGTTTATCTCGACTCCGTCTGGGATTCTTCCGAGTCGATATTTACATTTCTGACCGTTGCTATGGTCGGATCAAGCCTTTTGTATTATATCTGGCTTCATTTGCAGTTTGTCAGAGAGCATGAGAACGATATGAAAGCGCAGCAGCACATACAGATAATGATGTCGCAGATACAGCCGCATTTTATGTATAACACGCTTGCTACCATTCAGGCGCTTTGCCTTTCAGATCCGCAGAAAGCCTTTGACACGACGGCTCTTTTCAGCGCGTATCTTCGTGATAATATAGACTCTCTTAGCAAGCCCGATCTGATACCCGTTCATAAGGAACTGCAGCACACAAAAATATACACTGATATCGAAATGACGCGATTCCCGAATCTGAAGGTGGAGTATGCGGCAGAAGACAGCGGCTTCTTTCTTCCTACGCTCACTATACAGCCCCTTGTGGAAAATGCGATACGTCACGGCGCTCTTCAGCGGGATGAAGCGGTCGTCAAGGTCACGATATCAGACGTCAAGGGATATCACAAAATAGAGATCACCGATAACGGCATCGGCTTTGACACCGAAAAATTGAATCTTACATACGGCGACCATATAGGTATCAGAAATGTCAGAGAGAGGATAGAGAAAATGTGCGGAGGCTCTCTTGATATCAAAAGTGTTATCGGAGAAGGTACGACCGTTACTCTGAGTATCCCTTTTGCGGACGACACTGATAGGGCAGAAAAATTACAACATTGAAATATAATTTTGGAAATATAGCGAGACTAATAAACAGCTCTCACGGCAAATATAGATTTGTCGTGGGAGTTTTCTGTCTTTAATAGTGAGTCCAACAATGATTTACAATTTAGTCGATATTTATTTACAAATTGTTAAAATATAGGCGCGCTTTTCGGGGGTTAGTTGTTGGACAGCATATGATATAATGTCGATTAACAAAAGAGGATCTTTAGATCAAAAATGGTAATGATATTGTAATGATATTTACATAAAAGAAATATGAAATCCGAATTGAAAGAGGTGCAATATGAAGATAGTATGTGTTGACGATGAGCCGCTACTTTTGGATACAGTTGTCGCTTTGTGTAAAAAGCTGCCGCAGAAAAACGAGGTAATAACCTTCACAAGGGCTCGCAAGGCTCTGGAATGGTTTGAAAAAAATAAAGCCGATATAGCGCTGCTTGACATAGAGATCCCGGATCTTGACGGCTTGACTCTTGCGGCGGGGATAAAAGTCAAGTCCCCGAATACCGCAATCATATTTCTGACGGGTTATTCGCAGTATGCGGTCGACGCATTTAAGGTACGTGCAAGCGGCTATATATTAAAGCCGATAAAATATGACAGACTTGCCGAGGAGATCGAATATGCGCTTAAAAATACGCCGCACATCGATACGGAAAAAAGAGTAGTGATAAAGACCTTCTGTCAATTTGAGGTCTTTATTGACGGCAGGATAGTAACCTTTAGCCGTGAAAAATCGAAGGAAATGCTTGCGTATCTTGTAGACAGACAGGGCTACGGCATAAAACGACAGCAGCTTGCAGGCATTCTGTTTGAAGATGTTCCATACGACAGGAATATTCAAAAGCAGCTTGACGTTATTATGCGAAGTATGAGAGATACTCTTAAAACGCATGACGCACTTGATATTGTCGAAGTGAACAGGGGTTATATAAGGATCGCTCCCGAAAAGGTGGACTGCGATCTCTACCGTTTCTTTGAGGGGGACACAAATACTATCAACAGCTACCGGGGCGAATACATGAGCGAATATTCGTGGGCGTCGCTTACGGAAGCATACCTGTACAGGAAGAAAATGGATATAGGCAGCGCAAACTAAAAGAGGGAGGAGATGAATATTTTACAATGAAAATAACAAAAATGTCCGAAGGCGATAAGCTCACCATCGACATAGAGGGCAGGCTTGATTCCAACACAGCACCTCTGTTGGCTAAGGAGCTTGAAACATCGCTCGACGGAGTACATGATCTTACAGTTGATCTCTCAACACTTATCTACATTTCATCAATGGGTTTGCGGGTGCTTCTGTCAGCGCAAAGGAAACTGAGGGCTAACGACGGAACAATGGTCGTTAAAAACCCTACTGAACTGGTGTCAGAGATACTCGATCTGACACGTTTTAACGAGATACTCAACATCGAATAACGGCTGTACGAATGATTAGTGAAAGCAGGTTTACATTAATGAAAAAACCAAATGAAAGCGTTGTGTTCAAGAGTGTTTCGGGAATTGTCGTTCTGCTTGTGGTGTTCTCCGCTATCGTGAGCGTTATCGGCTACAAGGGCTTTACGGACGCTTTGCTTGAGCAGTACAGCGACGGAGCGTTACTCATAGCAGATTCAGC
>CADCOF010000011.1 GCA_902802975.1 uncultured Ruminococcus sp.
ACATTTTACATCATTGTCTGTTTATCTCAATTTTCCCACTGCAATTGCCAAAATTAATTGTATCTGCTTTCATAATCACAACGACCTTTCCGTTCGGAACCTCAGCTATTTCTCCGTTTCTCGTTGTAACATACCACGTATTGCCCGAAAGATTTTTAATCCCCCATACGCCCGGTCTGTTTTGACTTCGTATAACAGAACCGGTCACATCTGTATAATTGTCGGTCTCCTCCCGCGTGTGACATTTATAAATCTTATTTCCCGGAAACAAAGCCACTCTGTACTTTTTTGTAAGAAGTATCGGCGGGCGCGGTATTTTCATTTTGCAGTTGACGCACTCGGTCTCCTCTTCATCAAGATTCAAAAATGTTTCGCCGCCGCACGGACATTTTACAACACAGTCACGCAGCCTTGTGAACATTATCTGCCACTCGTTGTCCGTAGGACGCGCCGCTTCCATTTTCAAACACTGCTGCGAAAATGCTTTAATAAACATATCTCTGACAAACTGCGGATACAGCGGCCAGATTCGGATAACATTGCAGTGAACGCCGCGCACGGGGATATTTGTATCGTCGAACGGGTCATATATAAAGAGCGGATACTTGCCGTAAAATTTCTGCTCAAGCTCCTCGGTCATACAAGGGCAAAGCGTTCGCCTTCCCTCAAGCGGGTGATCAAGAAAAAGCAGTCTGAACAAAATAACCGCCAGTGAGAATCTGTCTGTCATAACATCGGGTGCCTTAATACTTCTGACAACCTCGGGTGCCATGTACCTTGCTTTCCCGGCTATGCCTAAACTGTCACCATAAGGCGCCACGTTATCCGTATCGCAGATCAGAACGTCACCTGTGTCCGGATCGATAAAAAAGTTTCCGTCATTCAAATCCTGATACGAAAAGCCCTTTCGATGCAGCTCCCGAAAAGCATTTGTAATATTCAGCGCGGCATTAATGACAACGGTTATTGACGAAAATTTTTCTTTCGTAAGCAGAAAATCGGAGAAGCACTTATAACGTTCCGGGAGAAGATCCATAACATAGCCGTATTCGCCATCGTCTGTTTTCAAGCTCAAAAACTTCGGCCAGACAAACAGATCGGACGGGGAGCCGAAATCGATATTAAACGCAAGGTTGCGATAAAACTTATCGCCGTTGTTTATCCTTCTGTGATACCATTTCAGGGCGTAATCTTCACCGTCAACAGTTACCAGATATACAGACCCCTGTCCGCCTTCTCCAATTTTCGCTTTTATGTATGCAGTTTTATGATGTTCCAATTCTACGGCACTGCCGCTGTGAAATGATGCCATGTTTTCAGTTTCTCCTTTGTACCGATAGGAAAGTTATTTAAGCACCGCTTTTTTATACTCGCCCTGTGACCCTTGTATATACGAATACATCTCCCGCGGGTTTCCTCCTATGCCCCATATAAAATTCTCCCTCATAACGCCGTTGTCGGAAAAATCCCACAAAAAAAGCTTTACGCCAAGCATAGAATAGCCCTTCAGCGCACTTTCGGACGCACCGAACGTATTTGCCGCGCCTTCCCATGAGTAAGAGTTCACAAGATTGAACATCAGAGGTACTTCGGTTGATAAATATTTTTCAAATCCGTCTCCTTCGGCAGATGAACCGATCGGCCAATACGTGACGTATTCTTCTCCCAAAAACCACGCTGTAGAATACACACCGGGATCAAACCCGTCACGGGCTTCATATAGAGTCAGCGTACTTTTAGGGTCGTCGCCTCGTCCGCTGTACTCAAACTCCGCAAACAGGACTTCATCGTTTGTGTCTCCGTAATAATATTCCACTTTATACGATTTCGATTCGGTTTTTAAAAAAGGATCAGCAGAGATACTTTGCGTGGAGCGAAAATTTGAAAGGATTATCTGCTCAATGTCAAACGCGCTTCTTCCCGATTTAAACATAACCGCAAGAGTAACAAGCCCGGCGATTAGCAAAAACGGCACATTGAAAAGAGCTTCTTTGAATATTATTTTTCGCTGTTCGTTCATTAGCTTTTCACCTTCCCAAAGTTATAACTCCACTTTTTGTACAGCGTAGGCACCTGCCGCAATTGCCGCGGACATAAAGAATATCAGCGTATATGATAAAGCAGGACGGCGTTTCTTACCATCGAGGAACACAGAAAAGCGGCCGTTGTTAAACACGATCAGTGCCGCAATAACAATGGGAACACAGCGCAGAGTCGCGCCGCACCCCACCCAAAGTGCCCGAAGTGTGGCTGCAATATAGAAAAATGCCATTGCCAGGCTAAGTCTGCCTACAGAATCATAACGATAATGCCTCTTTCCTACCAGCACAATAAACGTAAATATAAAAGCCGGTATAGGGAGTGTATCACCAACAGTAACATCGTATATCAAAAACACTCCGATAATGCAGCTGATCAAAATTTCAAGCCAGCCGATAGGACAAGTTATCATAAGCGGTCTGCCTTCCTCGCACTCGCTGCTGCACCAAAAAGTAACTATTTTCTTTATCAACGATTCTCCCGATTGTTCCGCACCGCCTGCGTCTCCCGCATCACCGGAACCGCCCGCCTCGCCGGCATCCGACTGTGCTTCACCTTCCGGAGAAGGTGAAGTCTGCTCCGGCTCTTGGTTTTCGTTCTGATTCTGATCCTGCTGTTCAACGGCTACATCCTGTAAAAATAACACATCCTCACCCTCTTGCTCACTTGGATTTTCTGCATTAACATCATCGTCGCACTCAAGTTCGGGCAGATCACCGTTCCAGAGCGCAACTATCATATTCACGGCATACACTGCGTGTTGTTCATCGGTGTTCAAAGCAGCCGCAATCTCGTCAACTGCCTCCCACATCAATTCTGCATACCGATCTTTATTTTCAATCGCCTGACCTATAAGTTCCATTGCACCGCAATCGTACATAGCCTTCATTCTGCTGTACTGCTTCCGGCATCGCGGCGCAAAGTCCATCAACAGCGCAAGCGTTCTGTTTTTCTCCGAAAAAATATCAACTTCCATATTCCACATAATATGGGAAAGCGCGTCAAAAAAGTTATTCTCTGCCAAAGTGATACCTCATAATAATCATTGTACAAAAACATATTTTTTTAATCTAAACATTATTTTCAATGTGCAATTTTCAATGTGCAATTTGCAATGTGCAATTTGCAATGTGCAATGTTTAGAATACTATAATAGTAGTATAACAGAGCAAATGTTATTTGTCAATTATTCGTGGCGGGCGGCATGCTGCCGCTCCCATGTTCCGTCGAGCTTTATTCTTAACGATAACCTTCGCCGCGTTCAACATTTTTTCTTCCCTCAACCAATCGGGCGGGCGGCATGCTGTCGGGGACGGTTCCCAACCGCCGCTCCCATGTTCCGTCGAGCTGTATCGTTAATGGAAGTCTTCGCCGCACAACGAATTTTTTCTTCCTCCCGACAACCAACCGGGATCGCCATGCGGCAACGAGCGGTACGCGAACCCATCTTGATGTAAAGGCTGCTTTTCCCCGCGTTTAAAATTATACACAATAAATATTTGTCTCCCAAGCCGGTACGTACTTGTGATGTCTGAGATATATTTTGTAATCATGATTAAGCGAATGTATCAGCAGCGGAAGCGTAAATATATCACCCGCGCGATGATATGCCGACACCGCAAGCTTTGGCGCACACTTTTCGATCAGCCGTCTGCACCCCAACAGCGTTTCGTATTCCGCACCTTCAACGTCCATTTTTATATACGTGGCACTCATGCACACATGATCCGGCGCGCGCGCCTCAACAGCGTTGCCGCCTTCGTCAATACACGACATTCTCCCACCGTTCCCACTGAAATTAAGCACGGTGTCCTCTTTCCATGAAGCATATGGATACAGCCGGCAATTGTCAAGCGCGCCGTATTTATATTCAAGCTTTTTCATGTTTTTCTTGTCGGGTTCAAATGCGATTATCTTTGAATACAGCCCGCCTGTCTGCGCTAAAAATTCGGTAATCGTATCTCCGTCATATGCGCCGAGATCAACATATCTCTCATGATGTGAAAGCCTGATTATATTATCAAACACTTCACTGCGCTCGCTTTCACAGCGGCGGAGAATATTATAACTGCCGCTTAGTTTTGCGTTGATAATATCAACATAAGTTTGTTTTGATTTTTCGTCTGCCATAAGCTCATATGCTTTGCAAATACTTTCATAATTCGCAGTGAAAAAATCATACGTGAATACCGACGTTCCAAATAATGGTACATCGGGGACATATAATGTATGTTCCGACGCCATTTGATCTACTTTATCCATCAGATCATCACGAAAAACCGCAAACCCCAACAATATTACAAAATCGTCATATTTATCAATAATGCTGCTGTATTTCTTTACCGTAATATCATGAAAACTCTGTCCGCGCACAAATTCATCACTTGCATATACATCTGATATCTTAATATTATTATTTTCGCATAAGGAAAATATTTTGTCTGCGCCATTGCCCATTCCGTATACAACAATTGGGCGCGTCTCGTGTTTTAGCAATTCGATAAGAGTGTTATCTTTTGAAGCAAATAGCTCTTTCATTTCTGACCTCTGTTGTTAATTATCACGCCGCCCCCGACAACACAGCCGTTTTCATTGTATATGACAGCCGATTGACCGGGTGCCGGCGCGCGTACAGGTTTATCGAAATCAATTTTCAATTGATCGTCACTTATACGCGTGATTACTGCCGCCTGAGCCTTGTGGCGGTATCTTATGCGTGCAGACGCACGAATGCTCTGCCCTTTTTCGATATTCTCTATACTCTGAAACACCGGCTTGTTACAAAAAACAGTATCGGTATACAGTGATGTATCATCGCAGAGAACAACCTCGTTTTTTTCCGCATCAATAAATTTTACATACATAGGGCGACCCAATGCAATGCCAAGTCCCTTACGCTGCCCTACAGTATAATTGATAATTCCTTTGTGTCTGCCGAGAATATTGCCATTTTCATCGACAAAATTCCCCTCCTGCGGCGTATAATCATCGGTATTGTCAAGAATAAAATCGGCGTAGCTGCCGCTTGTGACGAAGCAAATTTCCTGCGAATCAGGTTTATTTGCAACCGGGAGATTTGCCGACGCTGCAATAGCGCGAACCTCATTTTTTGATAGCTTTCCAAGCGGCATTATCGTTCGGGAAAGCTGCTTCTGCGTTAACCGATACAGCATATATGTTTGATCTTTTTCAGCGTAATCGGCATTTCTGACTGTGTATCTGCCGTTTTCAAGACGAACAACGCTTGCATAGTGCCCCGTTGCAATGTAATCGGCATTCTGGCTGTCCGCAAATTCAAGCATACGATCCCATTTCAGCGCAGTATTGCACACAACGCACGGATTGGGGGTCATTCCGTTAATATAACTGTGAATAAATGGTTCTATGACATTCTCACGAAATTCGCCGGCACAATTAACAGCGTAATACGGAATATCAAGCTTATACGAAATACGGCGCGCGTCATCTATCTCACAGCAGCGGCTGAGTTCTCCGTTGCCGCCTATCCATGTTTTCAGCGTAACTCCTATCACATCGTGTCCTGCCGCTTTAAGAAGATACGCCGTGACGGCACTGTCAACGCCCCCCGACAGCCCAACTATGATTTTCGACACAATTATCACCTCAACCGATTTTACTTCACAAGCTCATAATACGACAACACTGCGTTTCTCACACACTGATCACATGGACAAAGAACTTTACCCGTGGTGCGCCCCTTCAGCTCTTTGCAAATAACAGAACCGCTTTTTGATGCAAAAAGATTTGACAACTGTGCGGAATATCTGATCGTGCCGCTTCCGTTTGTTCGAAGACCCATAATCATTGACGCACCGACAAGCGCGCCGCAGCTGTTTTCCATTGTGCCCATGCCCGCGCCAAATCCCGCGCCAAGTTGGCGAAGAGTTTCTTCATCAAGTGAAGTTTCTTTGGCAAGCGCGATAAGCACTGCCTGACAGCAGTTGTATCTTCCTGAATTTTTTAATTTTGCCGCATACTCGGCAGCCTCTTTTGGAGATTTTGTATTATTCATATTTCTTCACCTTCGCTTATTTATTTCGATAATTATAATTATAACCTGATTTTGTCAAAAAGTAAACCCCCGCAATAAACACGAGGGTCATTATTTATCAATCTTTTTTGAGAGTAAGTCTGCCGGGTTCTGCAGGAGCTGCGTTACCATTGGGAATCGGCGGAGGTGCCATCGGAGGCTGCATCGTCGGCAGAGGTGCCATCGGAGGCTGCATTGTCGGCGGAGGTGCCATCGGAGGCCGCATTGTCGGCGGAGGTGCCATCGGAGGCTGCATCGTCGTCGGAGGTGTCATTGGAGGCTGCATCGTCGTCGGAGGTGTCATAGGATACTGCGTCATAGGCGGCTGCACAGGCATACCCGGACTTGAGAGAATGCTGCCGGAACTGAGATCAACCTGTCCCAAAGGCATCTGACGTGCTGTAGGTGCAACACCCGAAACATCTGTACCGCAAGACGTGCAGAAACGAGTTCCTGTGGGAAGTTCCTTGCCGCAACCTGTACACTTTACAAACGCAGTAACACCCGGCTGAACCATAACATTTCCGCATGACGGACAATATGCTGTGCCATACGATACTTCGGCTCCGCATGACGGACACAGTGAAATGCCGCGTTCTCTTCTCAGGTCTGCCGCATATACCTCGTATTCTTTCTGAAGTTTTACAATTTCCTCTACGGTCTGTCTGTCTTCCTCGGTCGGGTTGTCCTTGATTTTTTCAAAATACTTGCGTCCAAGCTGAATGTACAGAGAGTCCATTTTCTTTTCGATCTCATTTGCTTTGAACTTGCTTTTTGCTGTATCGGCAAGCGCAGAGCCTTGATTGATCACATTCTGACCAAGGTCGTTGAGCTTACGGCTTAAGTTGTCTAAATTAAATGAAAAAGCCATGTTGGTTACCTCCAAACATAATTAAGAATAAAATATCATCTTCGTGAAAGTCTGCTTGGTAATTCTGCAGACACTCTTATTGCGTCCTGATCTAAAACAACATTGTAGAGTTTTGGGTCAACAACAAAACCGGTGCAAGCCTCATTGTCGTGCAGCATATCTACAAGCTGAAGGTAAGGAAGATTTATAAGAGACGCACCTCTGAGTTCAGATGGTTTTGCGTTTTCCTGCCTTGTATAAAACGGCATATACACGCCGCCGTTTGTGGCTTTATACAGCTGAGGTTTGATCTGCATTTTATGATGCACCGGGAAAATGATTGGATTGTCGCCCTTCCCACCGATATCCAGATCGCGGCCGTCCATATTAACCTCGCACGGAACGAACACATTAGAATCACGCAGACACGACAGCAGCGCAAACATATTCTCATGATTGCGATTGTTGATAAATCGAATAACAAGACCACACAAAACGGTACCGTCCTTCAGCATTTCCGGTGTGATCTTAATTTTTCCGTTTTCGGGGATCTCTTCGCTGATCCTGGCGTTCATACAAATTCTCCGTTCATATTAGTATGTATAAATTATAACTAAAATTTTGACGTTTGTCAACACATTTTTTTATCAATCTTAAAAATCTGACAATGTAAACTTACATAAAATTCATTTTTTGTTCAAATAATCGTCTGAACTGTATACAAAATTATCGTGATTATTAATAAATCTTTGTCGTATAATTTGTTGAATGTTACTACTGATTTTGGTATAATAGAATTTGAAATAAGCAAAGGAAAGATGAAATTGAAAAAATTTGCGGTAATAATGTGCGCTGCGGCAGCACTGATATTTACCGGGTGCGGAGAAAAAGAAGCACACCCGGAAATGAAGATAATTGAATATACTATAACCGAAGAACCGCTCACACTTGACCCGCAGATCGCCTGTGACAGTTCATCGGAAATGCTCATCAAGAATCTGTTTGAAGGATTGGTGCGCGAAGATGCGGAAGGCACTGCAAAGCCTGGCATTGCGGATTCATGGGACGTATCGAACGACGGACTTGAGTACACATTTCATTTGGCGAAGGATACTGCGTGGAGTGACTCCTCCCCTGTCACAGCGGAAGATTTTGTATTTGGTATAACGCGCGCTATCGATCCACAAACCGGCTCGGAAAACGCGTCTGATCTTTTTCTGATAAAAAACGCCGCAGCTTTCAACTCCGGCAAAGTAAGTTCGAATGAACTGGGACTGTATGCGATTGATAACTCCACGTTAAAGATAACGCTGGAATACGCAAGCGATAATCTGCTCCACGCATTGACACTTCCCGCGGCAATGCCGTGCCGTGAGGAATTTTTCTCGAAATCGAAAGGCAAATACGGAAAAGAGCCGGAATTACTCATCACAAACGGACCGTTTTGCATAAGGGAAAACTACGGTTGGGATCACAACAAATATATTTACATTCGCCGCAGTGAAAACTATCATGGGGCAAATCCGGCAATTTCGTTGGGTGTAAATTTCACGATATCGCAGCAGCCTTCAGACCCTATCGCCGCATTGGAATCAGAGCAGTGCGACATATGCGAGATATACGGAAGCAATTTATCACGCGCAGACGAAAAAGGCTTGACGTATGAAGTGACGTCGGACACGCTGTGGGGCATTTGCTGCAACACGGACATTAAGGCATTTAAGAATGCAAAGCTCCGGGTTGCGCTGTTCGGGTCACTAAACAGAGACGAACTTCTAAGCGACGTACCGGACAGCTTTGTAAAGACGTCGCAGCTTGTCAGCAGCAAAGTGAGTTTTGGCGGAATAAAATACCGCGATGCAGCGGGCATATTCACACTGGAAGAGGTACAGAACCCAAGTCAGATGTACGCAAAGGCACTTGAAGAGCTTGATGAAAAGGGAATTGACCTTGCATCGACATACACAATACTTTCACTTGATGATGATGCCTCATCAAAGATAGTGTCAAAGATGATCGAGCGATGGAACGAAGTAACAGGCTGTTACTTCAACAAAGAGTTGTTAAGCAGAAGTGAACTTTTGGCACGCATTGAGTCGGGCGATTATGATTTTGCTGTTGCGCCGCTCAACACAGCCATTGATTCTCCTATGGAGTTTTTGTCATCATTTCGCAGTGATTCTCAAAACAACTATATTAATCTCAACTACCCCGCTTATGACGAATTTATCGACAAAGCGCATCAGGCTACCAATGTCAACGATACGATAGACGCTTTGAAAAGCGCAGAGAGCTATTTGATCGAATACGGCTATATTTTTCCTCTTTACTACGAAAGCCGTTACTTTGCCTACGGAAAAGACGTCTCGGGTGCCATTTTCGGCTCCAACAGTGAAACTATAGACTTTACCAAAGTCCAAAAACAACGCCCTTAGCTTGGCAGTTGGCAGTTGGCAGCTATTAGCTAATCTAACAACTAATAACTACCAACGCAAAACAGTCTGCTGTACTTGAACGAGGAGCGCGGTATAAGCGTCAACGGACACCTCACACCTGAGTACCAATAGCAGAACCCTTGTCTTTCAGTCCGACTGAATAGCGCAGAATTGCAAGCGCATCAAAACTGGTTACGAATCCGTCCGAATCAATATCGGCATACGGAATACGATCATCAGGGATTTTTGTAAGATCAACCGAGTGGCGCAGAGTTTCAAGCGCATCCTGAGAGTCTATATATCCGTCTCCCGACACATCGCCAATAATTCCACCCGGTGCTGCTTTTTTGTATTCGTCAAACATCTGATCTGAAAGCCACGCACTGCGGCTCATCATCCAGTCTACGCAGTAATCATACATACCCTTGAACGTGTTTGAGTATTTTGTTTTGCTGCTGCTTACACTGTACGCACCCGATGTATAGTTGAAATCTGCTTTTTGGAGAGACGTGTGATCCGCAATCCAGTCTCCCGTGTTGAGCAGCCAACCGCTGCGGTAATTCATTTCGGCAGTACCTTCAAGCAGCGCATAATACTCATTTGCTGTGAGCAGCTCCTTGTCTATATCTGCGCTGTATTTCTCACCTAAAAAATGGCGCAACGCAGGAACAAACAGGTCAAACCATATCTTTGGTGCAGCCTCGGTAACTGCATTGTTGCGTGAAATATTGTTCATTATGTTATTGCTGGATTTGGAGCCTTTTCGTTTGCCTTTGAAGCGGCACCACCAGCCTGTATACTGTGTGTAGTCTTTAACTCCGAACTCTTTGAGATCACCGCTGACACCCACTGCGTTTCCAAGTGAATTGTCATAATCCCAAACCGGCGAACCATAAAAACGATATGTTCCGTCATCAGACATTTTGTATGTAAAATAAAGACTTGAAACGCCGGAGTCCCAGTTTTTACCAAGTTCGTTGATAAGATACAGCTTTGTCAATGAGTCGATATCGCCGTATTTTGAGAGTTTATCTCCTGAAGTTTCGGCACAGGCATCTATAAAAAGATTCATCTTTGTTTTTACATATTTCTTTACCTCGTCGTAACCTGCATCACCGTAAGACAAATCCGGAGACTTTATCGTAACGGAAGTATTTTTATCACAGTTCACTGTGAAATCTCCTTCATTAGGACTTGGGTCTATCTCACATACAAACGGAAAATCTTTTTTCACAGTACCATCACTGTTAAGATAGTCAGTATCTTTGATATCGTTTACAACATTTGACGAACCAACCTCGATCTTCTGAGTGAGCTGATATGAACCGCAGTATAAACCATTCATGTAAAAATCGACAAAGCGCGAGTCTGACGCATACGGAATACCAACAGCGTCAGAAAGATCATATAAAATGCGGTTGCGCGCAAGTGAATCGTCCTGATAATTCGCAAGTAAACTATATTTCTTGCTCTTCTCCATTCCTGCGATTGACACCTTGTCTTCATATGTGATATTGAACGGTTTCTTACTCTTGCCCCACGTTGTATTACCGCGCCCCTTGATCTTTTTTATGGCTGTTGTATCTACTGAACCGTCACTGCCCACTATCGCACCGGTAGCTTTTGCGGAGTTTTCTTTCCGTTCGCACAAATAAGAAATAAGATCAGTGCCTTTACCGTCTGCGTCGGAATTATTAACATAAACAGCAGCTTCTGCGGTAGAGTGCAGGATATAAAGTTTATAGCTCTCACCGTTAAAAGTTACGTCAACGCTTTTGCCCGGTTCATAGTTAAGATCGACCTTATCTCCTGCCGGTATAACAGTTCCGCCGACTTTGGCATTTGATGAAGCGGCGTTATAAATAGTCACCTTCTTATCGCTTGCGCCAGATGGCAGAAAAAAATATTTTGTATGACTATCTATCTCGTAGAGATCATTATCGTGTTCGCTCTGCCATTCGCACCACGCGTCTATGTCGTTTCCCTCCGCGCCGTGGGCGTAAAGTGCGCTTTCAGTTGTAAATGCAAGATTTGATCCTCCGGACACTTCAAGGGCATATCCACTCTGGGCTGCAGTGCATAAAACAACAGCGGCTGTTAGTGTAATTGCTATTCCTTTCTTCATTAAATAATACCTCCTTATAAATTATGAAATATTTATTCCAAATTTGAACGTTCTCAAGTGTAGTTGAGATTTGACCTTTATGATAATATTAACACAAATACAAATATTTGTAAAGAAAATTTTATATTAATTGCACTCACACAATAAGCATGCCAAAAACCAGCGCCTAACATAGTTTGGCACGGGTTTTTCAATTTTATAGTAGACAACACAAACAGCTACTCAAAGCGGAGTTGGCAGCTATTAGCTAATAACTACCAACTCAATAGGATATTTTATAGTAAACGACATAAATCTTTTCCTAAACGCTTTTTTAGTGTGGAGTTGTTTTGCTAATTCGGAATGCGTAATGCGTAATGCGTAATTAATGCTCGATCTGAGTCCATCACTCTCGACCACAATTTTCACACTGCACA
>CADCOF010000012.1 GCA_902802975.1 uncultured Ruminococcus sp.
AAGCTCCAGACCCTCTGCCAGCCCTTTGATGTAGGCTGCTTTTTCTGTGATATTCATTAAATCGTTCCTTCCTTTTTCACCGATCCTAACGCGTGAACTACCCATTGTCTAAAGCCAATGGGCTTCCTGCTTCATCGTCCTCGTAACCTACTAACTCCACAGGCGTAAATTCGGGCTGCACCATCCCTACTGCCGCTATTATAAAACAAAACTTTCGTTTTGTCAATCTTAAACCACCGTCTAAAGCCGGTGGGATTGCGGTTGCCATTTTTTCAACGACAAAAAACGCCGTTTAAAGAGTAATGCCGGAAATATGCGCTCTTAGTTTCTTTCGGATCCTTTGCATAGCGTTATCAACAGATTTTCGATTAATATTCAAATATGCAGCTATTTCTTCATAGGTCATGCCTTCCATGTAAAGCTGCAGTACCTGCTTCTCTTTACTGCTGAGTATCTCCTCCGCTGCCGCGGTCAACAGCACCAAGCTTTCCTTGTCAATATACATCTCTTCGGGATCAAGCCCATCGGACAGCAGTGCCAAAGTCTCATCACTAAAGGAAATATAATCGCTCATCGCCTTACCTTTGCCGCCCCTGCTTTGCTTCAATATCGAAATGACTCTTCGGCTTACACACAAAGCAGCATATGTCTTGAAACTCGCACCGCCCTCGCTGCTATAGCTTTTTGCGGCATTCATCAAACCCATCATGCCCTCTTGAACAAGGTCATCACGTTCAAGACCCGACACTCTGAATTTTGACGTCAGCGATCTAATCAAATTTATGTATCTGTCCGCTAAAACTGCAAACGCGCTTTCGCTGCCGGCTGCATATGCAGCTGCCAACTCGGCATCCGTCAAACCTGCACAACTACCCGAGGTACTACGTTCCTGCAAAATATACACCTCTCAAGCAATTCGATATCACTATTTTTCCACACGTTCAACAAACCGCCTATATTGTATCATACAACAAGAAAAAGAATAAGTCAATAGAATTCATAAAAAAAAACAAATAATTTTCACGTGCTTTTCAGCCAATTAATCATACTGTAACATACTGAGAGAGTTTGCAAAATCAATACATACTCCCCGCGTATGAGCCGACAAATACAGCGAACCGCAAATCAGAACCATTGTGTTTTCACTTTCTGCGGCTTTGCGTACAGCATATTTAACCGCTTCCTGCGCGTTTGGTATCGCATGCGCCTTGAGTCCGATGTCGCTCAAAACAGCCCTCATATCGTCCGCAGTCCTCGTTCTTGGCGTATCAGGCACAGTCGTTGCTACGATCTCCACCACTCTGCCAATCAGGTTCTTTGCGGCTTCTCTGCTCTCTTTGTCTTTCAGCATTCCTATTACGCATATAATATTTTTGTCATTCAGATATCTGTCAATCGAATCAGCCAGCGTCCTCATTCCGTCGGGATTATGCGCACCATCAGCAATTATCAGCGGTTCTCTGCACAGTATCTCAAATCTTGCCGGAACTCTCACAGCCTCAACGCCGGCTTTGATATGATTAGTACCGATATTAAAACCCTGCTGCCGCAGCGCGTCTACAGCAGCCATAACAACACCCAGGTTTTTCATTTGATGATGACCTAAAAGCGGTACATTTATTTCTGTTTCATCTATAATTACAACAGTGCCGTCAATTGACGTTGCTTTTTCCTCTATCATCTCTGCTTTTATAATAGAGTTATTACGCTGTTCGGCGTTTTCACACAATTCGGCGTTTACTTCATCTTCCTGGGGCAAAAACACCGTTATGCCGTTTTCTTTTATTATACCTGATTTTTCAAATGCTATTTTAGTTAATGTATTGCCAAGTATGGCTGTATGGTCAAGAGAAATAGAAGTTATCACGCTGCACAGAGGCGTTGGTATTACATTAGTCGCGTCAAACCTGCCGCCCATTCCCGTTTCAAGCACAACGACATCGCAGTTTTGATCTTTGAAATATTGAAAAGCAATGGCGGTGACGAACTCAAACTCAGTAATAATATCACCGTTTTCTCTCATATGCAGAACAAGCGGAAAATATTTCTCAGTTAGTTCTTCCAAATCTTCATGACTTATCATACTGCCGTTGATCTGAATACGCTCGCAAAAATCCGTGATATGCGGCGACGTAAAAAGCCCTGTTTTATACCCTGCAGCGGTTAATATTGACGCCAGCATATTACACACGGAACCTTTGCCGTTAGTTCCTGCCACATGAACACATTTCAGATCATTTTGAGGATCGCCCATTAATGACAGCAGTTTTTTTATGCGATCAAGTCCGGGTCTTGAGCCGAATGTCAATAGTGAATCGATTTTTTCAATTGCCTGGTTATAATTTATCATGCTTTGTTTGTCTCCCAATCATGGCTTGTACTTTCGAAATAGCAGCAAAGATCATCGCTAGTAACCTCTTACAACGGGCGCGCATGCTTCAACCGCCGTTCTCGCTATTGGTACAGCCGAACTTATTCCGAATCCGCCGTTTTCTATACAGACAGCAAACGCCAGCGGGCAATCCTCATCTGTCAAAAATCCGACTACCCAGCCGTCTTCCGTGCCGTCGCCCACTTCCGCGGTACCGGTTTTTGCCGCCGCGTGAAATTCACCGAACGTGCTGTCACCGTAGTGATCACGCACCGTAGTTCTCATCATGTCGGCAAGTTTGTTCGCGGTGGAGCTTTTCATCATCTCTTTGCCGCTTTGTCCGGATTTTCCTGCCATCAAGCTGCCAATATTCAAAACGGACGAAACGTCCTTAATCAGATAAGGCATAACAGGGGAACCACCGTTTGCAATTGCAGAAGATATCATAGCCATATGGAGAGGATTCGCCATATCGGTATACTGCCCTACTCCCGACCACGCAAGACCTGCGTCATCTGCTTTGGATACGTTATAAAACGACTTTTTTATATCAATATTCCCCATTGAAAACGATTGATTAAAACCGAATCTATCTGCATAGCTTTGCATTGTGGGCGCACCAAGTTCAACTGCAAGTTCCGCAAAATAAATATTGCATGAATATGCCATTGCCATTGTCATATCTATCTGATCATGCGGTTCCACGCAAGTGACATATTCGCCGCCGATAATCGAACTTCCCTCGCAAAACAGATATCGATCCGCCGAATTGTTGATCATTTCCAGTGCTGCAGCAGCTGTCACGAGTTTAAATGTCGAACCGGGAGGATACGCCGCGCTGATCACTTTATCGAGATATACACCTTCCCATGTATCGTCGCCTTCCTCTATCTGAGGCGGAGAATACGGGTCATAGGTAGGTGTACTGACTTTGCATATTATTTCGCCTGTATTATAATTATATACCACAGCTGCGCCTTTGTAGCCGTTAGCTGCCATTGCATTGTACACAGCAGCGCACGCCTGAGAATCGATAGTCAATGTAATATCCTTTGTACTGCGAAACGATTCCGGCAGCCCAAGACCGAGCAAAAAGCTGTAACCGACAAGGTCGTTGCGGTACATACTCTGCACAGATGTAGCAATTGCGGTTGAATCGTCGCCGACCGTATGCAATACGGCTTTTCGAACGCTTTCATCGGAATTATAGACACGCTCGCCCTCTACGCTTTCAGCGAGCACCACGCCGTTTCTATCGTATATCGCACCGGCACGGGCAAGGCCGTTTGACGACAGGTGTTGATTCATAGGAAGCTGCGCCCAATAGCTTGCATTTGTGACTAGTCTGACAACAAAATATCCCAGTCCCACAAAAAAAACCAACGCCAAAAACCATGTCAACAGTGACCTAGTTAAAACTTTTTTCATATATCACTTATCCCTCCCGGCGGCGTGCCGGCGGCGTGCCGCCGCTCCCAATACGCGCACTTTATTTATCCATAACGCAAAAACTAAAACCCGCGCCTAACAAAAAAGTAAAAACGCGAACTGCCTGCGGGCGCATGCCCGCCCGCCTGATTAGATATCTTCGGATGAGAACAGACCGGCTTTTTTAATAGCATACGTTCTCTCATCGGCTGCCTTTATAAATGCGAAAAGTGCCCAACATGACAGCATACTCGAACCGCCTGCGCTTATAAAAGGAAACGTTACACCGGTGAGCGGGAGAATATCCGTTGCACCAAATATATTTAATGAAAGCTGAATAACAAGCAGACCTGCCGCACAGCATGCAGATATCGAATAAAACGTACTTCTGCTGCGTGTCGTTATCGCGCGGGCATAAAACACAAGCGCGCCAATTGCCACAGCCATTGCCACTGCAATTATCAAGCCCATTTCTTCGCAAACAACGCCAATGACAATATCACTCTCACTCGCCGCGATTGAGGTACAGCATCCGTTGCCGATACCCATGCCAAACAACCCGCCGCTTGCACAGTATATCAGCGTGCGCGCTTGCTGATAACCTGTATCCCACACATAAGGCTCCTCAAAGCAATGACGCCATGCATCAAATCTGTCGAGAATGTACGGCTTAAATCTTAAAACGATCATCGACGCAAATACCGCAGACGATACCGCCAGTATCAGCGTTTTGAAATCTCCGGAACGCATGAAAGAAATAAGCAAAAATGTTGCAAAAAAGATCAGCGCAGTTCCGAAGTCGCCCATCAGAGCAAGCGCGCCAACGCATAAAGCCGAAAATACAAGAAACTCAAACAAATTCTTTTTCGTTTGAAGTTGATCAAGACTTGCCGCGCCCACCATGATAAAACCGATCTTTACTATCTCGGACGGCTGAACGGATATACCGCCGATAACTATCCAGTTGGCAGCACCGTATTTGGTTTGTCCGAATATTAAATTAATCGCCAATAATCCAAGCGAACCTATATATATCCATTTTGAATATCGTGTAACACGGTCGGGGTCGTCCAGAAACTTGATCATAAACTGGAACATTACTACTCCGCCTGTTGCTGCGATAAGCTGCACTATCGTCTGTTTTGAAGCTTGATGTATAGATAACACCACGCCGACGCTCGTTAATAAAAACGCCAGTGATTCTATCTCGAAGTTAACCCTTTTGAACACCAAAGAAGTGACCAAAAACGCGCCCCACATCAAGCAGGCAAGTATAACTGTATACACAAACGGCTGAAGGTCTATCAAACCTGTTTTTAATGCTTTTTCGGTAAGACACGCCTCACATGTAACCAGCAATTGAAAAACCGTGATCAAAACCAAAAGAAGCTTTTGCGACACGCCGTTTTTTCCGCTGACGCTAAAAAACCACGAACGGCGCGTCTGCCCCATGAACTCCTCCGCGCGCTTTATCACAAAAGAGCAGGAACCAATTTTCAGCTTATCATTGAGGTATATATGAGTACGTCCGCTAATACGTTCTCCATTAACAAATACGCCTGTTTTTGAGTCGGCGTCCGTAACTATCCAGCCATCATCACGTCTCAGCAAAACGGCATGTTCTCTCGAAACTGCGGGGTCATTGATATTAATGTCGGATAAGCGGCTTCGACCGATTGAATTTTCCCAATAAAGAACAGGTATAGCCTTGCCATCCGACTCATCCCACAGCATAATAAGCGGACGTTCGGTTCGTTTGTTATGTCTCAGTGACGAATAAATCAGTGCAATTATCACCACAGTCAAAATTGGAATTACAATTCTCAGAATTACGACTGCCAGATCCAAAGCAAAGCCTAAAAAGCCGCTCAATTCATTCCCTCCAAACATGTGTGTTCATTACACACTCAAAATGAGACAAAAAGATGCCATCATTTATTATATCACAAATTATCGAAAAAATTATAACAAACTATTAATTGACTGTTAATTTACGGAAAAATAGAAACAAACAGACCGGACATAAAGCCCGGCCTGTAACGGTCAACCGAAATCGGTCAAATTTTAAAGGGTCAAATCTTAAATCTTAAAGATCAGATTATCTCTGGCAGAGTGAGCTGATCGGTGTTGAGTCGTTGATTGCTGTGCCTGTAGCTGCGCCAGCTGTAACTCTGAGGTCACCGTCGCCTGTTGTACCAACAGATACCCAGTCCATAACGTAGAGTGTGCCACCGATTGTTCTTGAGAAGTACTCGCCGCTGTAGTCAATACCGTTCTCATCGCAAACATTACCAACTGTAGCCTCTGCTGCTGTTGCGCCAGCGTATGTTGTTGTTGTGATGTCAGCCTTGTAGGTGTTTACGCATTCCTTGATGAGCATGTTAAGAGATGCTGTGTCGGAATCCATAACGGAGAGCTTCGAGCTGTTGATTGTTGTTGTGATTACAGGGATTGCGATTGCTGCCAGGATTGCAAGGATTGCAATAACGATTACGAGCTCTAC
>CADCOF010000013.1 GCA_902802975.1 uncultured Ruminococcus sp.
AACTGTTCGTCATTTTGTACAAATTGATTTAATTTGTATTATTGTGATAACCAAACTTCTATCGGTCGCCATGCGGCGGCGTGTCACCGCTGACAATTCCGGCAGCGTAAAGTAACCAAAAACGCCTTGGGATTTAGTGTCTACAATCCCGCCTTTGTCTTCTGCGGAGCCGAGTCACCGCCAGTTTTAGATTGATAGTGCAACTTTCTTATGAGTAGGGCGCGGGTTTTATGGCTTGGATTTGCATACAGTTTGAGCGCGAACTGCCTGCGGGTGCATACCCGCGCGAACTGCCTGCGGGTGCATACCCGCGCGAACTGCCTGCAGGTGCATACCCGCACGAACTGTCTGCAGGCGCATGCCCGCTACATGGCCATGCCGCCGTCTACGCGAATGACTTCGCCGGTGATGTAGGATGAATCATCGGAGCAGAGGAAAGCGATTGCGTTTGCAACGTCCTGTGCCGTGCCGCCCTTTTTCATGGGGATAGCTCCAGTGAATTGTTCCTTCACTTTGTCACTGAGTGAATTCGTCATGTCTGTCATGATGAATCCGGGTGCCACTGCGTTGACGGTAATGCCTCTGCCGGCGAGTTCCTTAGCAGCGGATTTTGTCAAGCCGATAACGCCCGCCTTAGACGCGGAATAGTTCGCCTGTCCGGCGTTTCCCATAATTCCCACCACAGACGAAACATTCACAATCTTGCCGCTTCTTTTGCGCATGAAATGTGTGTACAAATGTTTCATCATGTTAAACGTGCCTTTGAGGTTTACGTTTATTACTGCATCGAAATCCTCTTCACTGAGCTTGAGCATAAGCTTGTCGCGTACAATGCCTGCATTGTTCACAAGAATATCAACGCCGCCGAAATCCTCAATGATCTTGTCGGCTGTTTGCTTCGACATCTCGAAGTCGGATACATCGCATTTGTAAAAAGCTGTTTTTATACCAAAATCATCCTGCAGTTTTTTCGCTGCTTCTGCGCCCGCGTCTTCGGCACAGTAGTCAATAATTGCAATGGCTGCGCCGCATGATGCCAGTTTCGATGCAACGGCGTAACCGATACCTCTTGCTGCACCTGTCACAATCGCAGTTTTATTTGTAAGATCATAACTCATGATAATTCTCCCTTAAAGGTCAAGCGCGTCGAGCGTTGACTTGTCTTCAACATTATATACCTTAACGTCGGCGTTGATCTTTTTGATCAGTCCACACAGCGTTTTTCCGGGACCTACTTCAACAAACGTGTCTACACCTTCGTTTATAAGATTTTCAACTATCGTCTGCCATCTTACCGGATTTTCTGTCTGCGCTGTGAGCAACGCTTTAAAATCGCCTTCGTAAGGTTTTGCCGTGTAGTTGCTGTATATAGGAATTGTGGGAGTGCCAAATTCAACATCTTTCAAATACTCCGCAAGTCCTACAGCCGCGCTGTGCATGAACGGCGAGTGGAACGCACCGCTTACAGCAAGCTTTACACCTCTGCCTTTTTCGGCTTTTGCGGCGTCCGCTACTTTGTCGGCATTTTCGGGAGTGGTAGCAACTACCGTCTGCGCCGGTCCATTGTAATTAACGGGGTACGTGTCTTCAAATCGTGACGCTATTTCCTCGACCTTTTCAGGTGGAAGTTTTACAACAGCTACCATTGTGCCCGCTTTTTCTTCGGACGCTTTATCCATCAGCTGTGCCCTTTTGTTTACAAGCTTGAATGCGTCCTCGTATGACAATACATTGGAAAATGCAAGAGCCGCTATTTCTCCGAGCGAAAAGCCCGCGATATAATCAGGTGTGACGCCCTTTTCAGCTGCTGCTGCCGCCGCCGCAAGATCGACCGCCATAACGCAGGGCTGTGTGTTGCACGTTCTCGAGAGAGTTTCTTTATCTCCCGTAAAACATAATTCGGACGTGTCTGCGCGAACTGAATCTGCCGCCGCAAAAACTTTGGCTGCAGCGGGGGATATATCGCAAAGTTCCTTGCCCATGCCCGTGTACTGCGCGCCCTGACCTGAAAAAACAAACGCTATTTTACCCATTTTGCCGCTCCTTCCAAAATCTCCTCTGCCTGTGAAAATATCTCCTCGATGATCTCGGCAGCGGGCTGTTCTTTGTTTACCATACCTGAAATCTGCCCTGCGAGCAGACAGCCGTTCTTAGCGTCGCCCTCTACTGCCGCTTTGCGCAAAGCACCGATTCCCAAGTTTGCAACGCTTTCCGCAGTGGCGTCCGGCGCATATTCCTCTTTGAGAAAATTACGAGTAAACGTGTTTTTGATGCTTCTACAAGTGTTCCCGCCAAAACGGCGTCCTGTGGTTGTTGTCGAAATATCATTGGCTTTCAGAACAGCGTCCTTGTAGTTCCGGTGAACGCCGCATTCGTTAGCCACAAGGAAACGTGTGCCCAACTGCACGCCGCATGCGCCAAGCATGAACGACGCCGCAACGCCGCGTCCGTCTGCAATGCCGCCTGCCGCAATAATGGGTATGTTCACAGCGTCAACTACCTGCGGAACTAGAGCCATTGTCGTAAGTTCGCCAATGTGACCTCCGGACTCCTGCCCTTCAGCCACAACAGCTGCCGCGCCGCAGCGTTCCATTTTTTTCGCCATTGCAACCGACGCAATGACCGGGATAACGATTATTCCCGCCTCGTGCCACATATCCATGTATTTTGCGGGGCTGCCTGCACCTGTGGTCACTACTTTTATTTTCTCCTCGGCCACTACCGCTGCCACTTCATCGGCATGGGGGCTTTGAAGCATAATGTTTACGCCGAAAGGCTTGTCGGTGAGCGAACGCGCTGTTGCTATTTGTTCACGAAGATAATCGCTGCCCGAATTCATAGCCGAAATAATGCCCAGACCGCCGCCGTTAGATACGGCTGCCGCCAAACGACCGTCGGCGATCCATGCCATTCCGCCTTGAAATATCGGATATTTTATTCCGATCAGATCACATATCGAGGAATTAATCATATTTCATACCTCTTTCATTTTATATATTATATATATTATACTGTTTTGTATCATTTGCATTGACAACTCTGAAAGCCTGCCGATGATATCAGCGAGTTTTCAGAATTGTCAGAAAAACGAAAGTCAATTCGCAATGCGTAATGTACGGCTAATTACTCAATTCGATTTTTCACAAATAATTACGCATTACGCATTACGAATTCCTAATTATTATCTTAGCCCACCTTTTTCTCAACGGCAGCAACGAGGTCTGCAACAGTCTTCATGGAAGGATCAGCTTCAAACTCGATGCCGAACTCGTCCTCAATGTCCATTGCAATCTCTGTGATGTCGAGTGAATCAATGCTGAGATCCTCAAACTGTGTGTCGGGCTTGATCTCTGTTACATCGCAGTCAATCTTGTCCGCAATCATTTGTGCAATTTTTTCAAATGCCATGGTTAAAACTCCTTTTTATTTGTGTTGATAACGGCATATTCGCCGCATATTTATATATTAACAGCAAACAGAATTTATTTCAAGTCCGTTTCTGTTAATTTTTTCCGGGAATTATCATCGGGCAGCATATTGAATATTATGCGCCGGTTTTCTTACCATTCTACTATTACTGCGCCGCTCGAAAGACCGCCGCCAAAAGCAGTGAAAAGAATCTTCTGACCTCTTGTTAAAAGACCTTTTTTGTTCATTTCATCGAGTGCTATCGGAATGCTTGCACCCGATACGTTTCCGAATTCTTCAATGTTTATGTACCATTTTTCACGGTCAATGCCTGTTTTCGGCTGCGCAAAATCGATAATGCGCTTGTTTGCCTGATGGGGGATAACTACGGCGATGTCCTCTGCTGCAAGCCCTGTTTTGTCAAAAAGCTCCTTAACGTCGTGAGTGATCGAGTTAACGGCGAACTTAAACGTTGCCTGTCCGTTCATGAACAGGAACGGCTTCTTCTCCTCGACTTTATAGAACGGAGAAATTCCGTCATGCATAGGAATATTGATAACATCGTCGCCGCCCTTTGTGTGTATAACGGAATCATAGAATCCGTCTTCACATGCCTCAAGAACTACGCCCGCTGCACCGTCGCCGAAAATAACGCACGTACTGCGGTCTGTCCAGTCGAGAAGCTTGCTCATTCTGTCGGAGCAGACAACGAGAACCTTCTTTGCACGCTTTCTTTCGATGTAACCTATTGCCGTTTCAAGAGCAAACAGGAAGCCTGCACATGCTGCGCTCACGTCAAACGACATACAGTCTGCGCCGATTCTGTTTTCGATCATGCACGCTAAACTAGGCGACGCTGCATCGGCAGATATTGTAGCAGCTACGATAAGATCAATCTCGTCTGCTGTTACGCCTGCGTCTTCCATCGCCTTTACAGCTGCTTTATGACCCATATCAAGAGTTGTGTCATTTACGCTGATATGACGCTGTTTTATACCTACGCGTTTTGATATCCACTCGTCCGATGTTTCTACGATTTTTGCCAGATCGTCATTAGTAACGATGTTGTCGGGCACATAGCTGCCCGTGCCTATTATTCTGAAATTCATATTACTATCTCCCGTGATTTGCATTTGCGCAGTGCGCAATGAGTTTATATTTTATTAGTACCTTTTTTTTGCATAAAGTTACATGTAATTCTAATAATTTGAAAAAATTTATTTTTTCCCGCGTACAAGCTCTTTGTAAATATCGTTTTTCTTGAAACCGGAGCTTTTTGCAGCGAGTTTTGCCGCGTCGGTGGGGGAGTGACCTTTGTTCAAAAAATCTTCGGCAAGTATAACAGCTTCGTCAAACGTCATGTCGTTTTTTTCTTCCTCTGTTTTGCCTTCGATTATAAGAACGATTTCGCCTTTCAGTCCGCCGTCTGCGTAATCTGTCGATGCCTGTTTCAGCGTGGTGCGTATCACCTCTTCGTGAATTTTCGTAAGTTCTCTTACTATCGATAAACGTCTGTCGCCGAATGCCTCGTATAAGTCTGCAAGCGTATTCGGCAGCTTGTGCGGGGCTTCATAGAAGATCATAGTTCGTCTTTCGTCAATCAGGCTGTCGAGATGCTCTCTTCGGCTTTTTCTGTTTACGCTCAAAAAACCCTCAAACGTAAATCTCCCTGTCGGAAGTCCGGATATAGCCAACGCCGTAATTGCCGCACTTGCGCCCGGTACAGCCGCTACGGTAATGCCCAGCTCCGCGCACTGCTTGACCAAAAGCTCGCCCGGATCGGAAATACACGGCATTCCCGCGTCAGTCACTATGGCGCAGTTCTCTCCCGCGGTGATTCTGGCACATATCACGTCGCCTCTTTCAAGCTTGTTGTGTTCGTAGTAGCTGACTAACGGCTTTTTTATCCCGAAATGGTTGAGCAGCTTGAGTGTAACTCGCGTATCCTCAGCAGCAATAAAATCCACTTCTTCAAGCGTTTTGACCGCGCGCGGGGACAGATCGCCCAAATTTCCGATCGGTGTTCCGACAACATAAAGCGTACCGCTCATATGTACCCCTCCTTGTAATCGCCGTAGATATCGATCATTTCCTGCGAAAAATTTCCGCTTTCATCTTCGATAAACAGAGTTGGCATCACAACAAGCCCCCCGCTGCTGCCGCCTCTTCTGCCCTCAAGAAGAAAAAACTTTGGTGCCTTACCCGCTCGCTGCTGAACAAGCCTCAGCCGTTTTGGTTCGATACCTGCGCCTCTCATCGACATGATAACGTCTGCAAGGCGTTCCGGTCGCTGGCAGATACAAAACCGTCCGCCGAACCGCAGCACCTGTGACGCAGCTTTTGTTATATCGTCTAGTGTGCATTTAGTTTCGTGGCGTGCAATTCGCTTTGCATCGTCGCTGTTCACGATTCCGCCGCCGCCGATTTTATACGGCGGATTCATTGCGCACAGATCAAATTTCCCGAACGGTATAACGCCCTTCAGCGACTTTATATCTGTGTTGATAACATTGACTTTTTCTTCAAGTGCATTCAGCTTCACACTGCGCGTCATCATGTCGGCAGCTTCCTGCTGTATTTCGATAGATGTAACCGATCTCGGAGAAATATTCCTGCACCAGATGAGACTTATCGCACCGCACCCTGCGCCGAACTCGATTGCCCGTTCGTGTTTTTTCGGCTGTGAGAAATCGGCAAGCAGAACGGTGTCTGTGGAAAAGCGGTTTTCTTTCGACACGATAACGGAGATGCCGCCTCCCAGCGGTTCGAGATGTTCGCCGTCATGGATAAATGGCGTATCAGCGCACATAAATATTTCTGCCTTTCGAGTCGATAGCCGTGATCAGCGGCATATCTTCAACTTCATATCGGTAAATGGCTTCCGTACCCAAATCTTCATAGCAGATAAGGTCAACTTTCTTTATGCTTTTTGCAATAAGAGCAGCCGCGCCGCCGACAGCGATTAAATACACGGCTTTGTTTTTAATCATTGAGTCAATGACATTTTGTCCGCGCGCGCCCTTGCCTATCATAACCTTAAGACCAAGATCGAGCAGAGACGGCGCATATTTGTCCATTCGATATGATGACGTCGGACCGCACGGACCGATAACATATCCGGGCTTTGCGGGAGCTGCACCGACATAATATATTGTTTGTCCGTCAATGTCGATAGGAAGTTTTTTGCCGTTTTGCAGAAGTTCATACAGACGTTTATGCGCGGCGTCTCTTGCGGTATACAGATATCCCGACGCAAGAACCCTGTCACCGCATGACAGTGACAAAAGCTGTTCTTCCGTTATGGGGAAGTTTATTCTTTTCATTAAATATATCACCCTGTTTATTGGTTGTTAGTTAGTAGTTAGTAGTTGGTAGATTAGCTACCAACTACTATAGTGAACGTCATTGAAAAAATCCTATTAAGAACATTTATGAGTGCGGAGTTCAATTCGCAATTCGAAATGCGCAATGCGGAATTCAATTCG
>CADCOF010000014.1 GCA_902802975.1 uncultured Ruminococcus sp.
AGAGCCTGTTCAGTATCTTTACAAAATAGAAAAAAGGTAATATAATTGAAGAAAAAACAGGCGGTGTACAAAATGAGGAAAGCATATCCGAATGATATAACAAGAGAGCAATTTGAGATAATTCGCAAAGACCTTGAAGGAGCGCGAAAGACCACGCATCCGAGGAAGTATGATTTATACGATATATTCTGTGCAATTTTGTATTTAGTAAAAGAAGGTTGTACATGGAGAGCTATTCCGCATGATTATCCTAACTGGAGAATTGTACGATATTACTACGATATATGGGCAGAAAAAGATAACAATGGAATCAGTTTGCTTGATCGTATTCTGCGTAAATTGGTGGAAATGGAACGAAAAAATAATGATCGTTCCGAAAAAACAACCATGCTTATCATAGATTCAAAAAGTATCCAAAATGCGGATACAGCCCAAAGCAAAGGTTATGATGCGGGAAAAAAACTTCAGGAATAAAGCTACATATCGGTGTGGATATTGATGGGCTTCCACATGCCATGATGATAACTACAGCAGATTATACAGATAGAAAAGGTGCCATTGATATGGTAACTTATTACTGTGAGTGTACAGATAACCTTTCTCAAAGAAAAAAGTGCTTGTTGATGGAGGCTACACAGGTCAGAATTTTGCTGATGCAATAAAACAATTATCAGGAGCGGAAGTTGAGGTTGTTAAGCGCAATGAATTACATACCTTTGCTGTCCTTCCAAAACGCTGGATTGTGGAGCGTTCTTTCGGTTGGTTAGACAAATGCCGTAGGCTTTGGAAAAACGCTGAAAGACTTCTTCATAATTCCTTTCAAATGTTCTCTATTGCGTTTATTCGTATTATTTTGAGAAGATACTGAACAGGCTCTAAGACACATGCAGAAGTCGAAGTATTGATTATTATGCTTTTGAAAGTAATCTGCAGAGCAACGTCATACGCAAAAATAGAAATGTTTGGAAAAAGCAAATCTTGACAAAATCATGACTTGCCGGCTTTGTTCATAATTCTTTTACTCGTTCAAAAACCGTGAAAAGATTGAATTATTCTATTGCTCATTTTGGTAAAGTATGATATAATAACATTGTGTGTCAAAAATCAGAATTTTATATTTGTAATTTTCAGGAGATAGACATGGTGATTTTGGGTATTGATCCGGGCTATGCTATAGTGGGATATGGCGGTGTTGAATATTATTCAAATATGTACCATGTTACGGGGTATGGAGCAATAGAAACGTCAGCCGATGCGCCGTTTAATCAGCGGCTGGAACATATATATAGTGAAATGAACGGAGTTATTTTGCGCTGCAAACCCGATTGTGTGGCGATTGAGAAATTGTATTTTCAGAATAACCAAAAAACTGCGATAGATGTAGCGCAAGCTCGAGGTGTTATTCTGCTGGCTGCTCAGCTGAATCATCTCCCTATTTATGAATACACTCCTCTTCAAGTGAAAATTGCTGTCACCGGTTACGGAAAAGCAAAAAAAGAGCAAGTGATGGATATGACAAAACGGCTGCTCAAATTGGAAAAAATGCCGCGGCTTGACGATACGGCAGACGCACTCGCAATTGCGATATGTCACGCACAGGCTAACGGAACACAGCTAAAAAAATACTTACATAGATGAGGAATGCGAAAATGATATACAGTTTGAAAGGAACATTGATTCATCGTACCCCGGCTTATATTGTAATTGAGTGCGGCGGTGTCGGATATAAATGTACAACGTCACTTATGACGATAAGGTCGCTTCCCGATGTGGGGAAGGAGTGTATGGTATATACTCATATGGTCGTGCGTGAGGATGCCGTTGAGCTTTTCGGCTTCTCAAGCAATGAAGAGCGCGAGTGCTTTAAAATGCTTACAGGAGTAAGCGGAGTGGGGTCAAAGGTCGGAACAGCGTTGCTGTCCGAATTTACCCCGGAACAAGTAGCCGTATGTATAGCGTCGGAAGATTCAAAATCACTTACAAAAGCGGCGGGTGTAGGCAACAAATTGGCTCAGCGTATCGTGCTTGAATTAAAAGACAAGATCAATAAACTCAATAGTTCTTCAGGCAGTTCAAAACTCGCAGGCATGTCGGCAGGCGTGCCTTCCCTTGGAAACGTAAAGAACGCAATGGACGCGCTGTCGGTACTGGGCTATGAGAGCAGCGAGATAATGCCTATTATTTCGAAATTTGACAGCGAGCTTAAGGTTGAGGAGCTTATTCATCTTACTCTGTTGGAGCTTGGAAAGAACAAGGGGGCGTAGTTTATGGATGAGATGGATTTTGAAGACAGAATAATGTCGGCCTCCGAGATAAGTGAAGATATCTCGGGTTCCGAAAATCCTCTTCGTCCCAAAACGCTTGATGAGTATATAGGACAGGAGAAAGTTAAAGAAAATTTGCGCGTGTTTATAGAAGCGGCTAAAAAACGCAATGAGATTCTCGATCATGTTTTGCTTTACGGTCCTCCCGGTCTTGGAAAAACCACGCTTTCTCAGATAATAGCCGGCGAAATGAATGTTAACATTCGCATCACATCAGGTCCCGCTATTGAAAAGCCGGGCGATCTTGCCGCACTTCTGACCAATCTCAGCAGCGGTGACGTTTTATTTATAGATGAGATACACCGAATTTCCAGAGCTGTGGAAGAAGTGCTGTATCCTTCAATGGAGGATTTCGCAATAGATATAATTACGGGAAAAGGACAAATGGCGGCGTCGTATCACTTGCCGCTGCCGAAATTTACTCTCGTAGGCGCAACCACGCGCGCAGGACAGCTGACGGCTCCCCTTCGGGACAGATTTGGCGTGGTTTTGCGTTTGGAACTGTACACGCCGGAGCAGTTGGCTCTTATAGTGAAAAGAAGTGCGTCGATATTGGGAATACCTATAGAAAATGATGGTGCGCTTGAAATAGCCTCAAGATCAAGAGGTACTCCTCGAATAGCCAATCGTTTGCTTAAGCGTGTTCGTGATTTTGCGCAGGTTATAGGCGACGGTGTGATAACATGCGATATTGCACGTCAGGCTCTCGATCGACTCGAAATAGACGAGCTTGGTCTTGACGCTAACGACAGAAGAATGCTTGAGGCGATTATTCGATTTTATAACGGAGGTCCCGTTGGTTTAGAGACGTTGGCAGCTGCTATCGGAGAAGAGGCCGTGACAATAGAAGATGTGTATGAGCCATATCTCATGCAGATAGGCTTTTTGAGCAGAACGCCTCGTGGCCGTTGTGTTACAGTAGCCGCTTGTCAGCATCTGGGACTTCAAATGCCTAATGGTGTGACTGCGGGTATGCCTACATTATTTAATATGAATGACTAGTTAAATATTGATGAAGGAGAATATTATTATGGGAAGATTGTTTGGTACAGATGGCGCAAGAGGTGTTGCAAACAGCGAACTTACCTGCGAATTGGCTATGGCTATCGGCAGGGCAGCTGCAATGGTGCTTATTAATAGCGAAAACGGCAAGAAGCCGACTGTTTTTATTGGAAAGGATACACGCCTTTCTTCGGATATGCTTGAAGGCGCACTCACAGCAGGATTATGTTCTGTTGGAGCCAATGTAGTATTACTCGGAACAATTCCGACTCCTGCTGTTGCTTATCTTGTCAGAAAGCATTCTGCCGATGCGGGCATAATGATCTCGGCATCCCATAATCCGTTTGAATTTAACGGCATAAAAATATTTAATGCTGATGGATATAAATTATCCGACTCACTTGAAGAAGAGATAGAGTCAATCGTACTTGATCATTCCGAAGAATATCCCGCTCCTACAGGTGATGGTATAGGAAAAGTTACAACACTTAAAACCGGAATAGACGAATATACAGATCATGTGGCTAACAGTATTTCCGGCGACCTTTCCGGCTTGAAAATCGCGCTCGATTGTTCCAATGGTTCGGCAAGCGCAACCGCCGAAATTCTTTTCAAAAAGCTGAATGCCGAAGTTGTGATACTCAATAATGATCCTGATGGTGTTAATATTAACGATAATTGTGGTTCAACTCACATTGAAATCTTGCAGGATTATGTAAAAGATCATGATGTTGACTGCGGCATGGCCTTTGACGGAGATGCTGACAGATGCCTTGCTATAGATGAAAACGGGGAATTGATAGACGGCGATTTTCTTATCGCAATATGTGCAAAGAACCTTAAAGAAAAAGGAAAGTTAAAAGGAAACACTGCCGTTGGAACCGTTATGACGAATATGGGCTTTACAAAATTTTGTGATGAAAATGACATTAATTTTGTTGCAACAGCTGTAGGGGATAGGTATGTTCTCGAAAATATGCTCAAGAATGGCTACTGCATAGGCGGCGAGCAGTCAGGACATGTGATCTTCCTTGAACATGGTACAACGGGCGACGGTCAGCTTACCGCAGTTCAGGTGCTGGACATTATAAACAGCAAAAAACAAAGTCTGTCACAGCTTGCGTCTGTAATAAAGAGATTTCCGCAGGTGTTGATAAATGTTAAAGTTTCTTCGGAGAAAAAATCTCTCTATGCGTCCGATGATGTCATTATGGATTCCATTTCCAACGCTGAAAAGACAATGGGCAAAAGAGGAAGAATTCTTGTTCGTTCTTCGGGAACAGAGCCGCTTATCAGAGTTATGCTCGAGGGCGAGGATATAGAAGAAATAACACAAATCGCAAACGAAATATCGCAGCTTATAAAAGAGAGACTCGGCTAAGGAGTTATTAATCACATGAGAGAAGCTATCTGGAAGGATTACGAACTGATCGATACTTCAAACGGTGAACGTTTGGAACGATGGGGAAATAAGATACTTATCAGACCCGATCCGCAGATTATTTGGAACACCGAAAAAAAAGACCCGCGTTGGAAAACTGCCGACGCAAGATATGTGCGTTCAAAATCGGGCGGGGGCAGCTGGACTGTGTACAAAAAGCTGCCCGATGTGTGGAAGGTGTCATATAATGATCTGACTTTCGGAGTGAAGCCAATGGGTTTTAAGCATACCGGAGTGTTTCCCGAGCAGGCTGTAAATTGGGATTATACCGACGAAATAATACGAAACAGCAATCGACAGCTTAACGTACTTAACTTGTTTGCATACACCGGCGGTGCTACTCTTGCATGTTTGAATGCAGGCGCAAAGGTGTGTCATGTTGATGCCTCAAAGGGAATGGTACAATGGGCAAAAGAAAACGCGGCATTGTCTCATCTAAGTGAAAAACCGGTCAGATGGATTGTGGATGACTGCGTAAAATTTGTGAGAAGAGAGATAAAAAGAGGAAACAAGTATGACGGGATTATTATGGATCCGCCATCTTATGGAAGAGGCCCCGGTGGAGAAGTGTGGAAGCTTGAAGATCAGCTTGAGTCATTGATAGAACTATGCATACAGGTGTTGAGTGATGACGCTCAGTTTTTTATACTGAATTCATACACAACAGGTTTGTCTCCTTCCGTAATGAAATATTTGCTTGGAGTAAAGCTTGTTTCAATCAAAGGCGGATTTGTAAATTCAGATGAGATTGGCTTGAATGTGACAAGCAGCGGGTTGACACTTCCATGCGGTTCAACAGCAATATGGTGCAAAAAGGTTGATAAAAATTGAGTTTTATTGAAGTGAAGAACGTATGCTTCAGCTATGATGAAGCTGAAGACAATAACCCTGAACAGGTGTTGAATAATATATCGCTTGAAGTGAAAAAAGGCGAGTTTCTTGCTTTGCTTGGGCATAACGGTTCCGGAAAATCCACGCTTGCAAAAATGTTCAACGGCATTTTTGTGCCTGAAAGCGGTATCGTGACGGTTAACGGAATAGATACAAAAAACGAAGATACTATTTTCGATGTCAGGAAGAGCGTTGGTCTTGTTCTGCAAAATCCCGATAATCAACTTGTTGCAAGCATTGTTGAGGAAGACGTTGCCTTTGGACCCGAAAATCTCGGGATTCCTTCAGCGGAAATTCGCACACGTGTTGACGCCGCGCTTAAAGCTGTGGATATGTTCGAATACGCGAAGCATTCCCCACATAAGCTTTCAGGCGGTCAAAAGCAGCGGGTTGCTATAGCAGGAATAATTGCAATGGAACCCGAGTGCATCGTTCTCGATGAACCGACTGCCATGCTTGATCCTCAAGGACGAAGTGAAGTGATGAACACAATCATAAAGCTCAATCGTGAAAAGGGTATCACAATTATTCTGATTACGCATTATATGGATGAAGCTGTGTTTGCGGACAGAGTTGTGGTTTTGGATAACGGCGTGGTAATTGACCAAGGTGTACCGAAAGAAGTGTTTGCTAAGGTAGAGTTCTTGAAAACTCACAGCCTCGATGTTCCGCAGGCAACCGAATTGGCATACAAGCTTTCTGCTGCAGGTATGAAAATAGATGCTGTACCGTTGAATGTCGAAGAGTGCGTATCCTGCATTCTGAAAAAGCTTGGTGCGGAATAAGGAGATTTATATGTCGTTATTGCAGCTCAAAAATATTACGTATACATATGGAATTGGAACTGCGTTCGAAAAAAAAGCGGTGAATGATATTTCACTGTCCATTGAAAAAGGTGAATTTATTGGCATTATTGGTCATACAGGTTCCGGAAAATCCACGTTGATACAGATGCTCAATGGTCTTTTGAAACCGTCCGAAGGACAAATACTTTTTGAAGAAAAGGATATTTGGAGCAATCCGAAAAAGATCAGAGATATACGTTTTAAAATCGGTCTTGTTTTTCAGTACCCCGAATATCAGTTGTTTGAGGAAACTGTTGAAAAAGATATCGCATATGGTCCCAAAAATATGGGCTTGTCGAACGATGAAATAAAAAAACGCGTTGCAGACGCGGCTTACTTTGTCGGTCTGAATCCGGCACTGCTGAAGAAGTCACCTTTTGAATTGTCCGGCGGTGAGAAGCGCAGGGCTGCTATTGCCGGAGTTATTGCTATGGAGCCTGAGATTCTCATTCTCGATGAACCTACTGCCGGTCTTGACCCAAAAGGCAGAGATGTTATGCTAAGTCAAATTGCATCGTACCACAGAAGAAAACAAAACACAGTTTTGCTTGTATCTCACAGCATGGAGGATATTTCAAAAATTGCAGATAAAATTCTTGTTATGAACAAGGGCAGTATGTTTGCGTTTGATGAAGTAAACAATGTTTTTTCAAAGGGCAGCGAACTTGAAAAGATAGGTCTTCAGATACCTCAGATAACAAGGATAATGATAGAACTGAAAAATCATGGCTACGATGTGCCCAGCGATGTTTATTCCGTGGAACAAGCTGTGCTTGAGATCATGAAGCTTCGTCCGGCAAAAGCCATGAGTACAATAAAAAAGGGACAGGTGTCCTCGTTATGATGAAAGATATAACTTTGGGGCAATATTTTCCCGGTCACTCCATACTGCATAAAATGGATCCGAGAATGAAGATATTGCTGCTGATAGGATTCATTATTTTTATTTTTGCCGCTAGAAATTTTGCTGCGCTAGCAATTATTTGCGCTGCTGTTTTTGGTGTAATGTGTATTTCCGGCGTAACACCGAAAATGTATTTCAAAAGCATAAAAGGAATAGCTTTTATTGTAATAGTTACCGCCGGTTTAAATTTATTCTACGGAACAGGCGACCCGTTATGGGAATGGAAATTTTTGAAAATAACTCAGTCCGGCATAAACACAGCAATATTCATTGCTGTTCGCATTATTGCGCTTGTGCTTATCAGCGCGGTTTTGACATATACCACTTCGCCTACAGACCTTACCGACGGAATTGAAAAGCTATTGAAACCGCTGACATTTTTTCATATCAAGGTTCACGAAATAGCTATGATGATGACGATTGCACTTCGCTTTATTCCCACTTTGCTTGAAGAAACAGATAAAATAATGAGCGCACAAAAAGCCAGAGGAGCGGATTTTGAAAGTGGCAGCGCGATTGTGCGAATAAAGGCACTTATTCCTATACTTATTCCGCTGTTTGTATCGGCGTTTCGTCGCGCCTTTGAACTTGCAATGGCAATGGAAAGCCGATGCTATCGAGGCGGCGACGGCAGAACAAGAATGAAAGTACTGAAATATACAAAATATGATTATGCAGCCGCAGCAGTTTCGGTGGCAATATTTGCAGGAGTGATAATATGCAGCTTGAAAATGCCTCAGACAATTCGTACAGGAATGTAAAGCTTACGATTGCATATGATGGCAGCGCATTTCATGGTTGGCAGGTACAGTCGAATGCTTTGAGCGTCCAGGAAGTATTTCAGAATGCCCTTTCAAAAATCATTGGAGATGATCACGATGTAAAAGGCTGCAGCCGCACAGATACGGGCGTACATGCAAATATGTATTGTATAGGTCTGAAAACACATCACCCGATACCGCCCAAAAGACTTCAGGCGGCACTGAATAATCATCTGCCATCGACTATCGCTGTTTTAAACTGTGAGGAGATGCCATTGGATTTTCATCCGCGCTATGACTGCAAACGAAAACAGTATATTTATAAAATATGGAATAATGAGGTTCGCAATCCTTTTCTTAATAATTACGCGTTACATTATCGTTATGTTGGAATGGACGAAAAGCTGCTTAATCATGCCGCTTCATATTACATTGGAACACATGACTTTACTTCATTTTGTACACTTGATAACAGACGTCCGGGCGACATGAGCAGAACCGTTTTTCGATCTGACGTTGTACGTGACGGCGATTTTGTGATCTTTACTGTCGAGGCGGACGGTTTTTTATACAACATGGTAAGAATAATGACAGGAACATTGCTGCGTGTGGCGCAAAGAAAACTTTCGCCGGAGGATATCCCGGTTATAATCAGTAAGCATGACCGCAGCTTTGCGGGGCCTACTGCACCTGCATGCGGGCTTTATTTGAACAAGGTAGTATATTGAATTCTTTCGTAAGATGATTTGAAATACAAAGAGGGTGGTCAGCTGTGGAAGAAGATAAATATGAATATGAGAGTAAACGAAAGCGCAAAGAACAGGAAACGGTCAGCCCAAAAAAGTCTTCCGTCTTGGGTGTGATTGTTATTATTGGAGTCCTGATTATTGCAACCGTTATCTTCATTAACCGAGATTCGTTTATTCCGGAGAACGTAGAGGAGAACTCTTCATTTTCCGATTCGACAAAGCCAAGTGCAGCGGCTGATATTACCGGTTCGATTATTTCCGAGCAAAACTTGAACATTAAGAATTCCGGTTTGATTTATATCAGCGATACTTCTATTGCATGTTTGAATCATAATTGCGAAAGATCATTTTTTGAGAAGCATACATTTACAAATCCTCATATCAAATCATCGGGAGATTATTCAATTGCTTTCGGAGAAGGCGGAGGCAGCTACAGAATTATTCATGATAAGCACAAGGTCTACGAAGGTACTCAAGGCAGCTCAATTGTTGATTGCGCCATTAATGAATCCGGTGTATACTGTATAGTGTCGGACAAAACGGGATACCTATCCAGCGTTTCTGTGTACGATAAAAACAACAAATTCCTGTATTCGTATTCTTTCAGCGATTATTACGCAATAAATGTATCAATAAATAAAAATGGAGATAAAATAATTGTCGGAACCGTTAATTCGGTAGATGGTCGTCTTGTATCAAAGGTTTATTTGCTCGATATACAAAGGAGCGACCCCATCGCTTTGTTCACATATCAAGATCAGATATTGTTTGATGTTGAATTTATGCCGGGAGGTAATGCAGCTGTAATAACTGATGTTATGGCGTCTGTTATCAAAAGCGACGGCAGTAAAGAACAACCATACACCTATTCATCTCAGATATTGACTGCATACGATGTAAACAAGGGTAATGTGGTATTGTCAATGTCGAAATCCGACGACGGAAGAGACTGTACGGTAGTCACGCTTGACAACGAGGGGCATGAAATCGGTCGTTATTCCACCGAATTAAAGATAACTTCAATATCTACTGCAGCGGATAGGACTGCATTTTTGTCTGAAGGCACACTTATTACTAATTCCATTCAAGGTGAACTGATAGCTTCAATGGAGATAGGTATGGATGCAAAAAGTGTATTGCTTCCACAGAGTAAAACGGCATACATTCTTTGTGTATCGGGTATCAAAAAAGTAACATTATAATGGGCATGTCGGTCTTAGCTGTTGGTTCAGTCAGTGCTTCTGTTAACTAAAATTTTCCGAACCCAATACGAACATACAGCTTATTTGTAATTTGTAATGAAAGGGCACTAAAACGATGAATGTTTTGGATATAATATCAATTATATTAATTATTGTTTTTGCAGTAACAGGATATCGGAAGGGCTTGATGAAAACTGTTGTATCTGCCGTTGGAACACTATTGTGTTCCTTGATTTCTTCAGTCCTTTCAAAGCCGATCGCAGAAGCCATATACAACGGATTTTTGAAAACAACAATAATTGAAAAAATCGATTCGGCAATAAAATTGACCGCCCGGGAAGGCGGCAGTCTTGTTGATAATCTTATCAAGTCTTTACCTAATTTTGTAGGAAACTCCTTGGCCGGATTCAATATTTCAGCTGCCGATATCGCAAGTTCTGCGTCAAAAAGCGGTTCAGCACAGGTCGAAAAAATTATTGCGCCCATTGTTATATCATTTTTTTCGGTAATTGTGGCAGCTGTACTTTTCTCCGTGCTGTTAGTAGTTGTAAAAATAGTAACAAAAATGATATGCAATTCAATGAGTGATTCTCCGCTGGGTATGTTGGATTCTGTTGCCGGAGGCGCAGTTTCAATAATTGAAGCATTTGTAATTTTGATGGTTGCTGCATTTGTTTTGAGAATGGCAACACCGCACATGGCCGTGGTTCCAAAACCGATATCCGAAAAATCAATTTCCGAAAGTACTGTTTTTAAAGGCGTATATAACAGTCCGATAATAATAGGACTGGTATCATCGGTTACCGACTCACCAAATACCGAAAAAGTTGAATAAATTAGAATAATTAGGAAGGGGATAATAATTTGACAAACATTTGTGAAAAATGCAATAAACACAAAGCAGTAGTATTTGTATCAACAGGAAAGGACAAAAACGATGTCCACGGTTACTGTTTGTCCTGTGCAAAGGAGCTGGGCTTTAATCCCGTAAACAATATCCTTGACAGGATGGGAATAACAGATGATCAGATAGATCATCTTTACGATCAAATATCGGGTATTGAAGGCGGCGATAAGGACTTTATAGAATCACTTCAAGACGGTCTGATGGGTTCGGGCGGCTTGTTTGGCGGTGGCGATGACGGAGAAAATCCCGACGAAGATTTTATTCACGGCGCGCCTGCATTTCCATTCAAGAATTTCATGTTTGGTGGGAATGAAGGTTCTAAGAAGCCCGATAGCACAAAGCCCGGAGATAAAGATGGCTCATCGAAGAAGACAGCCCGAAGCAACAAGAAATTCAAGCATTTAGGTCTGTATTGCGATAATTTGACCGAAAAAGCCGAGAACAATAAGTTGGATATGATTGTTGGAAGGGATAACGAGATAGCAAGAGTGATACAGATTTTATCGAGAAGAACGAAAAACAATCCATGTCTTATAGGTGAACCGGGTGTAGGTAAGACTGCGATTGCAGAAGGTCTTGCGCAGAGGATAGCTGTGGGTAATGTTCCGTATAAGCTGAAAAACAAGCAGCTGTATCTGCTCGATCTTACATCTCTTGTTGCCGGAACTCAGTTCCGAGGACAATTTGAGGCAAGGGTAAAAGGTTTGATGGCAGAAATCAAGGAGCATGGAAATGTTATTCTTTTTGTCGACGAAGTACATAATCTTGTCGGCACGGGTGACTCCGAAGGTACAATGAACGCTGCCAATATCCTCAAACCTGCTTTGTCAAGAGGCGAAATACAGGTAATAGGCGCAACAACATTCAATGAATATCGAAAATATATTGAAAAAGACTCTGCACTTGAGCGTCGTTTCCAGCCGGTTACAGTTTCTGAGCCGTCGATAGAAGATACTGTAAAAGTACTCAGCGGAATAAAAAGCTACTACGAACAATACCACAATGTTAAGGTTTCGGATAGCGTTGTTCGCCGTGCTGTTGTGATATCCGAAAGATACATTACAGATCGCTATTTGCCTGATAAAGCAATCGATTTGCTCGATGAGTCCTGTGTCAGTGCGGCTTTGAAGAACAAAGAACTCAATGAATACATGCGTCTTAAAGATCGTCTGAAAGAACTCAAAGATAAAGAGAGCGAATTGCTTTCGGCAGATGATATTGATTATGAGAAAATTTCTCAGTTGAGAACAGATATTGCAAGAGTCGAAAAGCATTTGTCTGCATACAATGATGACGATATGACAGTAGAGGTAACGCTTGATGACATTGCGCATGTTGTGGAGGTGTGGACAGGTATTCCAGCATCAAAAATCCGCGAAAATGAACTTAAGAGGCTTGCAGATCTTGATAAGAAACTAAAAAAGAAAGTGATAGGGCAGGATAATGCAGTTGACGCACTTTCAGCCGCAATCAAGCGCAGCAGGGTTCAGATCAGCCCACGCCGTCACCCCGCGTCGTTTATTTTTGTTGGTCCCACCGGTGTAGGCAAAACGGAGCTTGTTAAGGTTATGTCTGCTGAGTTGTTTGATTCTCCCGAAACGCTGATCAGACTTGATATGTCCGAATTTATGGAGAAACATTCAGTTTCAAAAATCATAGGTTCGCCTCCCGGATATGTAGGCTATGACGAAGCAGGTCAGGTTACAGAAAAAGTCAGACGCAGACCGTATTCTGTTTTGCTTTTTGATGAGATTGAAAAAGCCCACCCTGATGTACTTAACATTTTGCTGCAGATTCTTGACGAAGGAAGACTGACTGACGCTCACGGAAGAGTGGTTAACTTTGAAAATACAGTAATTGTAATGACAAGTAATGCCGGCAGCGATGTTCACAACGGTATCGTTGGTTTTAATAAAAGTGAGAACGATCAGAGCCGAGAGAAGATCATGAAAGCATTGTCAGATTTCTTGCGTCCGGAGTTTTTGGCTCGCGTTGATGAAGTCATTTGCTTTAACAAATTAACGGAAGAAAACTTCAAAGATATTGCGAAGCTTCTTTTGGATGAGTATGTTGACTCGCTTAAAGAGAGAGGAATCACTTTTGTTCATGATGACAAGGCAGCTTCATTGATCGCTAAAAGATCATACGGTGGAAAGAGCGGCGCGAGAGATTTGCGAAACTTTATCCGCAAGGAAGTAGAGGACGCTATTACCGACAAACTTGTTTCGGAAGGCGAGGGTGCATTCAGCTCGATCTATCTCACAGCAGAGAATGATAAACTCCTTCTCCAAACAAAATAAAACAATATCTTGCAATAATTTGATAATATGTAATACTGCTTGTGTAATAATAAGCAGTATTTTTTATTCATCTGATTCGCAAAAAATTTAAGTAAGCTCTAATTAAGTTTAAGTAAATTTAAAGGTATTTAGATATAATGTAGTTAAGGAACAGACAAAACTACCTTTTGGGAGGAATCGATAATGAAAACAAGAAAGATATTAGCAATAATCACAGCAGCTTTGATTACAGTGTCAACATTTGCAGCCTGCAATAATACATCTCAGCCAACAAGCAGTGAAAGCGTTACTCAGTCAGTATCCACTGATACTGCATCAGCAGGAACCGAAAACAATACTGCCAACACAGCGGATACAGCTGCCTTAGCTGATAAAAGTGAGGAATATTTCTCCGAACGTGATCTATCAAATGATTACGATGAAAGCGATGCAGTAAACGTAACAATGAGCGGTACTGATTTTACTGTAAGCGGAGAAGGTGCAAAAGCTGATAAAAATGTGCTTACTATTTCAAAAGAAGGCGTTTATATTTTAAGTGGAACAATTAGTGACGGCAGAGTGGTTATTTCCGCAGGAGATAACGACAAGGTACAGCTTATTCTGAAAAATTGTTCTGTCACATGTTCCGATAATCCGGCAATTTATGTTGAGAGTGCAGGTAAAGTGTTTATTACAACGGCTGCCGGCACAACAAACACAATTACCGATGGTAAGACATACAATTCTGACTTATCCGAAATCGGTGTGGATTCAGCGATTTACTCAAAGATCGATCTCGTGATAAATGGCAGCGGAACGCTCAATGTAAACGGAAATCTGAGTCATGCTATTGTATCTAAGGACGATCTGAAAATAACCGGCGGTACTGTCAGCGTAGTTTCTGTGAATAGTGCAGTCAGCGGTAAAGACAGCGTGCGCATTGCAAATGCAAATATTACAGTTAAAAGCGGAGCAGACGGTATCAAATCGACAAATACCGAAGATACATCCAAGGGATATATATACATTGAGAGTGGAACTATCAGCGTAACGTCCGATGGAGATGCGTTCTCTGCAGGTTCCGATATAATCATAGCTGACGGTACGATCAACGGTGTATCGGGAGGCGGTCACTCGAAGTCTACTAAGACTCATGTGGATGATTTTATGTTTGGTCGAAATAATACTGTATCTGCCGATACGGAAGACGACACTGAAAGCACTAAGGGCTTTAAGGCCGGCGGAAGCTTAACTATAAAGGGTGGTTCTATCAGTCTTGATTGTGCTGATGATACTGTTCATGTCAGCGCAAATGTGACAGTATCCGGAGGTGATATCAAGCTGTCATCGGGTGATGACGGTATTCATGCGGATGAGGCAGTGACAATTAGTGATGGAACACTTGCTATAAATGAGAGTTACGAGGGTATTGAAGGTAAGTGCATAAATATCACCGGCGGAAGCATTAAAGTAAAATCAGAAGATGACGGAATTAATGCAACCGATGGAGTATCCGAAGGCGGCATGGGCGGTATGGGCGGCATGATGCAGGACAGCGCAGCAAGTAGCGATGTATATATAAATATAAGCGGTGGTACTCTTCATGTGAACGCAGACGGAGACGGTATTGATTCAAACGGTATCATGACTATCTCCGGTGGTACGGTTTACGTTGATGGTCCTACAAATTCAGGAAACGGCGCACTCGATGCAGGCAGCGGTTCTGTTATCACCGGAGGTATGGTAATCGCTTTGGGTAGTTCCGGCATGGCTGAGACTTTCGGAACAAGCTCCACACAAGGTTCTATACTGTATAACATGGACGAAACACACTCCGCAGGAGAGCAAGTGACGCTCAAGGATTCAACCGGCAATGAGCTTTTGACATATAAGTCCGAAAAGACATTTAATTCTGTCGTTGTCAGCACTCCGGATATTACTTCAAGCGGCAAATATACTTTAGTTGTTGGCAGCAATGAGTATTCAATCGAAATGACAAGTATTTCGTACTCAAATGGCGGCTCTATGATGGGAGGTCCCGGGGGCATGGGCAGACCGGGTGGCGATATGAGCGGTTTTGGCGGCATGGGCAGACCGGGTGATACAAGCGGTTTTGGCGGCATGGACAGACCGGGAGACATGAGCGGTTTTGGCGGTATGGATAGACCGGATGATACAAGCAATTTTGGAAACACAGAAAAATCTAACGATGTAAGTGGTGTTTAATCTTAAATAGATAAACTAAGAGACGTTTTGTTACGGCGTCTACAGCTTAAAATCAAGGCACATAACCTCATACTCTCCGGGTTACGTGCCTTATCTTTTTGGAATTTCTAATGTTTTTTTGAAATCTAGAAATCTATTTTATTGCAAAAACGTTACTAAAGTGAAACTTGTATTCTATATCTTTATGTGGTATAATCCCATCTTTGACACCCAGCCAAAAGAAAAAGGGCGCAAAAGCCCGATGTAATGCGGATTTTTGCGCCGAAGGGCGTCG
>CADCOF010000015.1 GCA_902802975.1 uncultured Ruminococcus sp.
ACCATACTTATTCAAAAAATGTCGCCTGCATTCCTTTTACCTCGTTAATGCGTACTTCTGTTGTTCACTGAACTTGGAAACTGGTGTATTGGTAACAAAAATCAGAAAGTTTTTGTGAAATATTTTTACTAAAATACAAAAAATAAATTTAAGGAGGAATATATATGCACACCAAAATATATGACGTGATAGTTATAGGCGGCGGCGTTATCGGCTGCGCGGCAGCGAGAGAGCTTTCGCGGTATGCGCTGAATATTGCAGTCCTTGAGCGTGAAAGCGATGTTTGCGAGGGCACAAGCAAAGCTAACAGCGCGATTATACACGCCGGTTTTGACGCTGTGCCCGGGACACTGAAGGCGCGCTTCAATGTGGAGGGCAGCAAAATGATGGACGATATAGCAGCAGAGCTTGATATTCCGTTCAAGCGCAACGGCGCATTGGTCGTATGCCGCAGTGAGGACGAACTGCAAACACTGCGCACTTTGTACGATAGAGGTATCGCAAACGGCGTTGACGGTGTTTCGATCATTTCGGGAGATGAGGCGCGCAGTATGGAGCCTTCTCTTTCGAAAGATGTTTACGCGGCACTTTACGCGCCGACGTCCGGTATTGTTTGCCCGTTCGAGATGACGCTTGCTTTCGCAGAAAACGCCTGCAAAAACGGCGTTGAGTTTTATTTCGGATCAGAGGTGACCTCAATTGAGCGCAGCGGCAGCGAGTTCGTTGTCAGAACGGCAAACGGCGAATATAGCACAAAAGTTGTTGTCAATTGCGCGGGCGTTTACGCCGATGACGTTCATAACATGCTCGAAAAAGCGGATTTTTCCATAAAACCGCGAAAAGGCGAGTACATGCTGCTTGATAAGAGCGAAGGCGGTCTTGTATCACGCACTATTTTCCAAGTGCCTACACAAATGGGCAAAGGCGTGCTTGTGTCGCCTACTATTCACGGTAACCTCATAACAGGCCCCACGGCTGCCGATATCGACGATAAAGAGGACGTTTCAACGACGCGCGAGGGATTAGGTTCTATAAAATCACTTGCAGCAATATCTGTGGATAATATTCCGTACAATAAGGTTATCACATCGTTTTCGGGACTTCGTGCAACAGGAAGTACAGGCGATTTCATAATAAACGACAGTGACGGATTTATAGATGCTGCCGGCATTGAATCTCCCGGGCTTACAAGCGCGCCGGCAATAGGCGCGTATATATCTCATCTTGTGTGTGAAAGACTCAGCCCGGAGACAAACGAAAAATTTGACCCGAAACGCCGGGGTATTCCGAAGCTTGCACAGCTGGACATTGAGCAAAGAGCCGCGCTTATTAAGGATAGACCCGATTACGGTCATATTGTCTGCCGTTGTGAGCAGATAAGCGAGGGCGAGATACTCGACAGCATACGCAGACCGCTGGGTGCGAAAACTCTCGACGGCGTGAAGCGCAGAGTCAGAGCCGGCATGGGAAGATGTCAGGCGGGTTTTTGTTCCCCGAAGGTTATTGAGCTGCTTGCACAAGAGCTTGGTATTACTCAGCAGGAGGTGAAGAAGAATGGATAAGCATTCATTGGTAATAATTGGCGGAGGACCTGCCGGCATGGCGGCAGCAATAGAAGCGCGCAAAAGCGGTATTGATGATATTGTTGTATATGAGCGTGACGACCGGTTGGGAGGAATACTCAACCAGTGCATACACAACGGGTTCGGACTTCACACGTTTAAAGAAGAACTAACCGGTCCGGAGTATGCCCACAGATTCAGCGAACAGGTCAAGGAGCTTGGAATTTGTGTCGAGACCGGCAGCATGGTGCTTTCTCTTTCGAGCGACAAAGAGATCACTGTTGTGAGCAAGGAAAAGGGGCTTAGAACAGTAAAAGCGGACGCTGTGATACTTGCAATGGGCTGCCGCGAACGTCCGCGCGGCGCGCTGAATATTCCGGGAATGCGTCCTCAGGGCATTTATACAGCTGGTACAGCGCAGAAAATGGTCAACTGTGAAGGCTGGGTGCCCGGCAAAGAGGTCGTTATTCTCGGTTCGGGCGATATCGGGCTTATCATGGCGCGCCGCATGACTCTCGAGGGCGCGCATGTAAAAGTTGTTGCAGAGCTTATGCCATATTCGGGCGGACTTAAGAGAAATATTGTGCAGTGTCTCGATGATTATGGAATTCCGCTTAAACTGAGTCACACCGTTGTGGATATCAAAGGCAAACGCAAGCTGGAGGGCGTAACAATAGCGAAAGTGGACGGCACAGGCACGCCGATTCCCGGCACTGAGGAATATTATCCGTGCGACACTCTTCTTCTCTCATGCGGACTTATCCCCGAAAACGAGCTTTCAGTCGGTGCGGGAGTTACTGTAGGACGTACTACGAACGGTCCCATTGTTGACGACAAGTTTTCAACTAATATCGATGGTGTATTTGCGTGCGGAAATGTGCTGCATGTTCACGATCTTGTGGATTTTGTGTCGGAGGAGTCAGGGCGCGCCGGGAAAAGTGCCGCGGAGTATATAAAAAGCGGCGGAAAGAAATCATTGCCTGAAAGAATTATAACCGTCATGCCTGAAAACGGAGTAAGATACACAGTTCCATCAACAATAGACACTGCGAATATGAGTGATACTGTACACCTGCGTTTTCGCGTAAAAGATATTTACAAGGGCTGCGCGATAGTGATTAAGTCGGGTGACAAGGAGATTATACGCAAAAAGAAAAAAATCGTGGTGCCCGGCGAGATGGAAGATGTTCTGCTGAAAAAAGAGCTTCTGACCGAATCCGGCGATATTATGGTGGCTATTGAAGGAGGCGTGTGATATGAAACGCAATATGATATGTATAGGCTGCCCTATGGGCTGTGAGCTGACAGTTGATGTAGAAGATGGCAAGGCGGCAGCCGTCAGCGGAAACAACTGCGGAGTCGGCAAAAAATATGCCGAAACAGAAATATCTGCTCCAACAAGAATAGTTACAACGACAGCATTGACTGAAAGCGGGATTCCTGTTCCGGTAAAAACATGCAGCGGTATTCCAAAAGATAAAATATTCGATGTAATTGCGGCGATAAAGTCGGTTAAAATAACGCTTCCCGTTTCGGTGGGTGATGTAATTATTGAAAATGTTTGTGAGACAGGTGCTGCGGTTGCAGTGACAAAATCCTGTACGCAGTAGGGCGCGGATGAAAAACTTACCTTAAAATTTAAGTCAGTGCGCGTACTGCCCGCGGTCGCATGACCGCTTAAGGCAATGTCATTAACTTAAGCTTTCGGTATGCCTCCGGCGGCAAGCCTTTTTGAAAAAAGGCTTGGCGAAAAACTTTGTGATGCTCTC
>CADCOF010000016.1 GCA_902802975.1 uncultured Ruminococcus sp.
CTGAGCATGAACCCCTCCACCGCCTTACGGCGGCTGGGAGCCGTCCCCGACGGCTGGGAGCCGTTGCCAACGGTTGGGAACCGCCCCCGGCGGCTGGGAGCCGTTGCCAACGGTTGGGAACCGTCCCCGACGGCTGCGAAAGCAGACGTGACGGAGAGGGTATACTGCGGTATTTTTCGTTTTGGCACACTCTCAATAGAAAGTTTTTTAATTTTATTTATGTAGTTGCCTTTGATTTTTTTGTAAAAAAGGTTGAATTAAATACGATAAAAATGTATAATAGAGGGGTATTCGATTTACTTTTCGGAGGTTTATTATGGCACAGAATAAAAAAATGGTTGAGGCTATCACTTCAAGAGACGACGACTTTGCTAAGTGGTATACCGATATTGTAAAAAAAGCAGAGCTTTGCGACTACAGCGGCGTTAAGGGCTGTATGATTTTCCGCCCCTATGGCTATGCTATTTGGGAGAATATTCAGGCTGATCTTGACAGACGCTTCAAAGAAACAGGACACGAAAACGTGTACATGCCTATGCTTATACCCGAGAGTCTTCTCCAAAAGGAAAAGGATCATGTTGAGGGCTTTGCGCCGGAAGTTGCGTGGGTAACTCAGGGAGGAAGCGAAAAGCTTACAGAGAGACTTTGCGTTCGCCCTACATCAGAAGTGCTTTTCTGCGAACACTATAAAAACGTGATCAACTCGTATCGTGATCTGCCGAAGCTTTATAATCAGTGGTGTTCCGTAATGAGATGGGAGAAAACTACCCGCCCGTTCCTCAGAACTTCAGAGTTTTTGTGGCAGGAGGGTCACACAATGCACGAAACTGCTGAAGAAGCCCAGGAAGAAACGCTGCGCATGCTCAAGGTGTATGAGGATTTCTATAGAGAAACATTGGCTATCCCGGCTGTTGTTGGCAAAAAGACTCCCAAAGAGACATTTGCAGGCGCAGAGGCAACATATACTATCGAACCTATGATGCACAATGGAGTTGCACTTCAGGGTGGCACATCACATTACTTCGGAGACGGATTTGCAAAAGCTTTCGATATCAAATTTGCAGGACGAGACAATACTCTGCAGTACCCTCATCAAACGTCATGGGGCGTATCCACAAGAATGATCGGTGCGATAATAATGGTTCACGGAGACGACGACGGACTTGTTCTTCCACCGAAAATTTCTCCGATACAAGTTGCTGTTATACCGGTTGCGCAGCATAAAGAAGGCGTACTTGAAAAAGCATCAGAAATAAGAGATCGCCTTGCAAAGCAATACAGAGTAAAGCTTGATGACAGTGACAACAGCCCCGGCTGGAAATTCAGTCAATATGAGATGAAGGGCGTTCCTGTTCGTGTTGAGATCGGCCCGAAGGATATTGAGAAGAACCAGTGCGTGATTGTTCGCAGAGACGACAGATCAAAGCATTTTGTTTCACTTGATAATTTGGAGCAGGCAGTTGCAGACGCGCTTGATCAGGTTCACAATAATATGTATACAAAAGCTCTCGAAAACATGGAGCAAAAGACTCACACTGCAGTTACTTTCGACGAATTTGTAACAATTGCAAAAGAGAAGCAAGGTTTTATAAAAGCTATGTGGTGCGGTGATGTAGAGTGTGAGGACAAGATCAAGGATGTTACCGGCGGCGTAAAGTCAAGGTGTATCCCGTTTGAAGAAGAACATATTTCGGATGTTTGCGTATGCTGCGGAAGACCCGCAAAGCATCAAGTTTTCTGGGGTAAGCAGTACTAATAATTCGGTTTTGGAGGTGTATTAAATATGCCTATAAACATACCGGGCAATCTGCCGGCAGTAAAAATACTGGAGGCTGAGAATGTCTTTGTCATGACGGACGAGCGCGCAAAATCTCAGGATATACGTCCGCTAAAGATAATTATACTGAATCTCATGCCCACAAAAATAGTGACTGAAACTCAGCTGCTCAGACTTCTTGGCAACAGTCCTCTTCAAGTAAATATTGAGTTTTTACAAATGGCGTCACATATTTCAAAAAACACGCCTCAGGATCACATGTCAGCTTTCTACAAATATTTTGAGGAAGTGAAAAACTACCATTACGATGGAATGATCATAACAGGCGCGCCGGTGGAGCTGCTGAATTTTGAAGAAGTTGACTACTGGGAAGAACTGTGCGAGATAATGCGCTGGAGCAGGCGCAATGTTTACTCCACACTTCATATTTGCTGGGGCGCGCAGGCAGGACTGTACTATCATTACGGTATTCCTAAAAATATATATGATGAAAAGCTTTCGGGAGTTTTTTCGCACCGTGTGCTGAATGCTCGTCATCCGCTTATGAGAGGCGTTGATGATGTCTTCTATCTTCCGCATTCCCGCAACACCGGAGTGAAGACGACCGATGTTCAAAAGCATGAGCGGTTGGAAATACTTTCGCTTTCCGATGAAGCAGGCGTATCGATAGTTGCCAAAAAGAACGGCAGACAGTTTTTTATATTGGGTCATCCGGAGTATGACAGAGAAACACTTGCGAAGGAGTTTTTCAGAGACCTTGATAAAGGTATCGAACCTAAGATCCCCAAAAACTACTTTCCGGAGGATAATACCGATAAAACTCCTGTTATGCGATGGAAAGCCCACGCAAATCTTTTGTTTATGAATTGGCTGAATTATTATGTATATCAAAACACGCCTTATGATATATCATCAATAAAAGAATAAGCGGGTTGCACCCACTGGCAATTTGCACTCATAATTTATTAACACACAACAAAAACTCGCGCCTAACAAAGAAGGAACCGCGCCGGGCGCGGTGGGGCACGCGCGCAAAAAGCTACTCATATAAAAAAATAAAAACGCGAACTGGGTGCGGCGGCACGCCGCTGGGCACGATGAAAAAGAAGTGATCTTATGTCTTTTTCTAACGAAGTAAAAAAAGAACTTTGTAAAATAAATAATAAAATACCTGAAATAGATCGTGCTGAAACATACGGCATGCTGCTGTTCTGTCACCCATTTTCCGCAAAAGAGATTCGGTTTAGAACAGAAAATGAATGCGCAGCAAAGCGTTTTTCTCAGTTCACTGCAGAAATCACACAAAGCAGCGTGGAAACAGTAAGCACTCTCACAGCAAGAAAAAATAACGCATCAATCTATAAAAGCGGCGTTGTTTCTCCGGATGACTGCAAGCGCATATTCGATATGTTCGGTCATGAAGACAATTGCTCATCGCTCAGAGTAAATATGGCTAATATTGAATTCGAACCATGTGCTGCTGCGTTTTTGCGCGGAGCATTTTTGACATGCGGTCACATTTCATCACCGGAAAATGAGTACCGTCTTGATTTCAGCACAGTGTATAAAAAGTTATCGGAAGATTTGTGCAGAGTGATAACGGAAACGACGGCACTTGCCGGCGGGAAAACTGCGTCGCCTAAAATTTCAAACAGGCGCGGTTCTTATGTTGTCTATCTGAAGGGCAGCGAAGATATAGCAGATCTTCTGACCCTTATGGGCGCAACAACTGCAAGCATGGAAATCATGCAGGTTCGTATTCAAAAAAGCATAGATAACGAGATGACCAGAAAGATCAATTTTCAGCTTGCCAATACCGACAAAAGTTTATCAGCGGCCGCAAAACAAGTAAAAGCAATCAAGCTTCTTCAAAAGCAGGGCGAACTTGAAAAATTAAGCGAAGAACTTCAAATGGCAGCTAGACTTCGCCTGGAACACCCCACTGCGTCGCTAAAGGAACTTTTGCAGTTCGCTCAGCCGTCGATCAGCAAATCGGGGCTTAACCACAGACTGAATAAACTAACCGATCTTGCAGAAACAAAAAGGTGATCATTATTATGTATACATTGGAAACATCAGCTGCTTTCGACTCGGCACATTTTCTCAGCGGATATAACGGAAAATGCGCAAATATTCACGGGCATCGATGGACGATAAAAGTCGCTGTCTGCGGTCTTATTCTGAATGAAGACGGCGATAAACGTGGTATGCTGATCGATTTCGGCGACTTAAAACACGCCGTAAAAACGCTTGCAGAATCTTACGATCATGCTTTTTTGTACGAAAAGGGAAGTCTAAAAGATAATACCATAGCTGCCCTTCGTGACGAAAATTTTAAGATGATTGAACTTGATTATCGCCCGACAGCGGAAAATTTTGCATTTGCATTTTTCAATATACTACGCACCGGGGGGCTTAATGTAAAAAGAGTAACTGTTTTTGAAACTCCAGATAACTGCGCTTCATACTCGGAGGATTGAGATGACAACATTCCCTGTAATTGAAAAATTTGTGAGCATAAACGGTGAAGGCACACGCGCCGGCGAGCTTTCGGCATTTATACGTTTTATGGGCTGTAATCTGCGCTGTCCATATTGTGATACTAAGTATTCATATGGAGATAATGTTTCTTTTGAATATTTATCTATTGATGATATATGTAAATTTGCACAAGATATAACAAACGTTACACTGACCGGCGGCGAACCGATGATACATGATCTGTCACAGCTTTGCAGAAAACTTACCGAAAATGATCACAGAGTAGAAATAGAAACTAATGGTAGTTTCAGTATTGAACCTCTTCGCGGCATTGGCGGAGTAACTTTTACTCTTGACTATAAGCTGCCATCAAGCGGTATGGAACAAGAAATGGATCTTGATAATTATCACATGCTTCGAAAATGCGATACAGTAAAATTTGTTGTGGGAACAAAAGACGACTTGATTCGTGCATGCGAAATAATCGATGATTATAACTTAACTGATATATGTCATGTATACTTCAGTCCTGTCTTCGGTGAAATCACGGCAAAAATTATTGTTGATTTTATGAAAAAACGCAGGCTGAACGACGTTAGGCTGCAGCTGCAGCTGCATAAGTATATTTGGGATCCACAAGAGAGAGGTGTGTAAATGGATAAGGAAAAAATCGAATATCATATCAGAGGTCTGCTTGAAGCTATTGGAGAGAATCCTGATCGCCCCGGTCTTGTTGAAACTCCGAAAAGGGTAGCGAATATGTGTGCAGAGGTATTCGAAGGTATCGCGCTTTCAAACCAGGATATCGCAGAAAGATTCGGAAAAACTTTCGATATGGAATACTCAAATCAGCCTTATATTGTTATGAAAGATATCAGCGTATTTAGCTATTGTGAACATCATATGGCGTTAATGTACGATATGACGGTCAATGTTGCATATATTCCGAATGGCAAAGTTTTGGGTTTATCCAAAATCGCAAGAATTTGCGATATGGCGGCAAAGCGTCTTCAGCTTCAAGAGAAACTCGGCAGCGACATTGCGGAAATAATTTCGATTGCGGCAGACACTGAAAGCGTGGGCGTAAAAATCATCGGCTCGCACAGCTGCATGACAGCAAGAGGTATTCGAAATGTAAACGCAAGAACCGAAACCAGGACACTTCTCGGGCAATTTCAAGAAAATGAACGTCTGGCGTCACTGCTTGACTGATAATTGGAGTGAACATACATGAGTAGTACAAAGGCATTGGTACTTTTCAGCGGCGGTGTGGATTCCACCACCTGTTTAGCTTTAGCCATAAAAAAACACGGGGTGGAAAATGTCATTCCACTTTCGGTTTATTATGGACAGCGTCATGCAACAGAACTGAAAATGGCACAAAAGATCGCCGAACACTATGGTGTTAATCCAATAAGTATAAACCTTAGTGAAATGTTCAAAAATTCCTCGTGTTCTCTTCTTACAGGTTCAAATGAGAACATTCCAAAAGAAAGTTATGAAGAACAGCTAAAGCAAACAGGCGGCAAACCGGTATCGACATATGTTCCATTTCGAAACGGCTTGTTCCTGGCGGCAGCAGCTAGCATTGCACTTTCGAACGGCTGCAGTGTAATTTATTATGGCGCACATCGTGATGACGCAGCGGGAAACGCGTATCCCGACTGTTCGGAAGAATTCAACAATGCTATGAGCCGTGCGATATATCTCGGAAGCGGCAACCAATTAACAGTTGAAGCACCATTTGTTGGCAAAACTAAGGCCGATATTATAAAACTTGGTATAGAACTGTACGTGCCTTATGAACTTACATGGAGCTGCTATGAAGGCGGAGACAGACCCTGCGGCAAATGCGGAACGTGCATAGACCGCAGGCGGGCATTTCAGATAAATGGCATTCAGGATCCTTTAGAGAAGACTTATTCGGAGGCATAAAATGAGAAACGAAAACGAGTTGGGCAGCGTAAAAGCACTTGGCAAGAAGACTGATTATAGCTTTGACTACAATCCGGAGCTTTTGGAATGCTTTTTGAACAAGCACCCGGGCAATGACTATTTTGTAAAATTCAACTGCCCGGAATTTACAAGCCTCTGCCCCATCACCGGACAGCCCGACTTTGCGACTATCTATATTTCGTATATACCCGATGAAAAAATGGTTGAAAGCAAGTCACTGAAATTATATCTTTTCAGTTTCAGAAATCATGGAGATTTTCACGAGGATTGCATAAATATTATCATGAAAGACCTCATTAAACTGCTTGACCCAAAATATATTGAGGTGTGGGGAAAATTTCTGCCGCGTGGTGGATTGTCGATAGACCCATACTGCAATTACGGCAGACCGGATACAAAGTGGGAAGAAATGGCATGGGATCGTTTGTCACATCATGACATGTATCCGGAAAAAATTGATAACAGATAAAAAGTCTATAAATTGTGAAAAAACAAAAAGCAATGGCACATAACCGTTTTTTGAGGTTATGTGCCATATATTTTTAATGGGTTTAGTTCCCATTTTGTCTAATATTTATTTTTTAATTCTTGTTTGATTTTAATTATTTCGTATAAAAATGCTCTTTTGTCAATATTATCAATTATTATAACTTTGCTTTTATCTTTGAGTACCAATACAAGGTTTATTTTTCCGTTTTCCTCTTCGAATGTTTCTTCTGTTATTCCGGAAATATCTTTACGTTGAATAATCTTACCTCGATTTTTTATGAATACATACTCATCGCCTATGATAATATGATCATTTAATGACCTGACGCCATCGTGAAAATCGCTTTCGGCTTTAGCTGCATCGCATTTTTCCATTTGTATCATATATTTTTCATAACATGTCTCAAAATTCCCGCTGACAGGATCTTCTGACGAAACGGCTCCAACAGCAAATACCGCAACAAATGAAGTCATAAAAACCACCAAAAAAACAGCAAGGCTGATTATTTGGAAACAACCCAACATCAACGTTAATAAATTCAACACAATAGCTGCACAGATAATCATATTTGTATTTTTTGTTTTATTCATTTTTCCGGTAAATAAATATTCTGCTATTTTTTTGTTAAATGTTATTGGCTCTGAATATTGAATAAAATCTGTATTTTTTACTTTTTCAAACAGATCAATAAATTTTGTAACTTCTTTTGTTGGATATCTATCAGTTGGTAACGAATACAATTTGACCTCGCGCCTATCCCACAAAACCAGAAACAATGATTTTGCTTTCCAAGAACCACGCGCACCCTCTTCTGTAGTATATTTTTCTTCCAACGACACTATATCCGTGATTCTGATAACTTCAGGATAATGCCAAATAAATAAGTACGTCTTCCCTATCACTACACTTCCTTCAAGACAAAACTTACCTTTATCGAAATCCTCAAGCATATTATTAAAAACGGGTCTCTGTGAAAGCTGCGTCATGAATTTATTTTTCTTGTGATGATTGACTATAATATTTACAATGCCAATTATAATCGATACAACAAAAAATCCCCCTATGGCAATAAATGTTATGTTTTCTATTGGCAAAAAAATAACTATTACAACTGCAATACCAAGATATCTATATATATCAAAACTAACAGGCACATCGGAACTATCCCAAATGAATTTGATCATCGCTCTTTTAATTCTTTCGTCCGATCTGTTGCTCATATGTTTGATCTCTCTTTCATTGATGTTTCATTGATATAAATATTATATCACAGCAAAAGAGTTGTATCAATAACTAATCACATAATAACGAAAAATCGAAACTGAACATTAGCGTAAACACTATACAATGTCGCTGATCGACGGAAACGGCGACAAGCTTCGCTTTAGTATCCCGTTCATATATGCTATTGCAATGCCATAATTGGTCATGGGAACGCCCTGCACCTTTGCGGTACTTAGGCGCGACTGCATTTCTGTTTCGTTAAGCATACATCCGCCGCAGTGTATAACGAGTTTATACTTCGTAAGATCATCTCTGAACTCCGTGCCGGACGTCCATGTGAAATTCGGCTCTTTTCCCGTAAATCGCTTTATCAGTGCCGGCAGCTTTACTGTGCCGATATCCCCGCACTGCCTGTGATGAGTGCAGCCCTCGGCTATCAGCACCTCGTCGTTATCATTTATCGAATCAAGCGCCTTCACGCCTTGCACAGCCTGACGTAAGTTTCCCTTATAATTCGCAAATAGAATCGAAAAAGATGTAAGCGAAATATCCTCCGGTGTGTCTTTGCTTACTTTTGCAAATACCTGACTGTCGCAAATAACAAATTTTGGCTTAACATTAAGCATTTGCAAAGTCTGAATAAGCTTATCGTCCTGCGTCACTACGCACATAGCGTGCGAATCGAGAATATCTCTGATAGTCTGCTGCTGCGGCAGGATAAGTCTGCCCTTTGGAGCCGCCTTGTCGATAGGCACAACGAGAACGACCATATCGCCCTCATTTAATTTATCGCCGATAATGCGTACTTCTTTTTCCTCACGTTTCGCCGCTGCTATCATCTCTTTTAGCTGATGAATCCCCTCCCCCGTCTTTGCGCTGACGCATATCTCGTTTTCTGATTTTGTCGGGTGAGCAGATATATCACTTTTTGTATAAACAACAATATACGGTGTTTCTCTTTTTTTAAGCTTCTCGATAAGCTCCTTTTCGGGTTCTGTCAAGCCGACAGAACCATCGACAACAACAACCGCTATGTCTGTTTTGGCAAGTGCCTGATAGCTTTTTTCAACGCGCAGTTTTCCAAGCTCTCCCTCATCGTCGATACCGGGTGTATCTATAATAACAACAGGACCCAGCGGCAGCAGCTCCATAGCCTTTGTAACAGGGTCTGTAGTTGTTCCCGCAACATGGGACACGATAGCAAGCTGCTGCCCTGTCACTGCGTTTACCAAGCTTGACTTGCCTGCATTTCGTTTTCCAAAGAATCCGATATGAGGTCTTTCTCCTGACGGTGTATTATTCAGGCTCATGTTATTCACTTCCTTTAATATATAGAATTAATTATGATATTGGTCAGTGTTGATAGTTGTTTTCAAAAGATTCTCATCATATACCCGTTAAACGTTTTAATCAGGGTATAGAAATTAGCTTTAGTCTAACACAACTCCACTCTCCTCTCTCC
>CADCOF010000017.1 GCA_902802975.1 uncultured Ruminococcus sp.
ACACTGTAAAGAAAATAGGATCATATGCTTTTTACGGCTGCAAAACGCTCGGCAATGTCAAATTGCCCACGGATATTCGCAGTCTTGAATGGGCAGCTTTTTACGGCTGCGAAAGCATAAAAGATCTGAAAATACCGAACGGTCTGCATTATATTGCATCAACCGCTTTATTGGGATTACCGCAGATAGAAAACAGTAAAGATACATTTGTTGTTGTAGGTGACGGCGTACTGATTAAGGTAAAGACGGACGATGAGGATATTATTATCCCTGACAATGTTAAGTATATTTCGCCGGGAGCATTTAATTCGGCTACATACTACCCCATGCCTGAATCCTCTTATGAAGACGGTTATGTGGGAGATGTACCCAACAAACCACCTCGCTCCACGATAACACTTCCGGAATCTATGGGAACTATTTGCCCGGCTGTACTCTATTCAAGTACTGTAGTAGTGCCGAACAGAAACATTCGCTATATTGACGACCAAGATATGTATTATGGTGTTTCAGGTCTGCCTGAACCATATCAGCCCGATGGAATTATCGGCGAGTATATGGAGGGGAAAACAGCATTGGCAACCGGATACGCATCGGGCAGTATCACTCTTACTTTGAAGGGATATAAAGGTTCTACGACCGAGAAATTTGTAAAGGAGCATTCCGGCTATATATTTGAGGCGATAGACGGAGACAGCAAGCCCGGCACTGACACAACAAGCAAGCCCGGCACCGGCACAACAAGTAACCCCTCGTCAAAGACGGTTCTCGGAGATATTGACGGAGACGGAGTTATCACTTCTGCGGACGCGCTTGGCGTATTGCGCGGAAGTATAGGTCTGGTGCCGTCGGGCAGCGGTTTGCCGGCTGCATCGGGTGCCGCAGCGACATGGGAGAGCGGAATCAGCACAGCGGATTTCTACATCATCGGTGACGTTGACAAAGACGGCAATATTACATCTGCAGACGCGCTTGCATTGCTGCGTTACAGCGTTGGAATGACCAGCTTGGAAAGCATAGGAAAGCCGATCAACTAAAGTTTTCCACAATTTCACATAAGCACCGAAAGAAATAAAGTGTCTTTTCACTTCATTTCTTGTGTTTGTAAGTCGATGATAACAGTGTTATCACGGTTTAACATACAGTGTGGGCTAAGGAGTGCGTGTTCGCATTTCTTAGCCCTTTTTTTTGACTTATTTGCCGACTCTTGATTTTTGTTACATCAATTGATATAATATATATAAGGAAAAAACAAATCATTTCAGGCAGGTGAACCATATGAGAATGTATGATATTATTGCAAAAAAGCGTGATGGTCTGGAGCTTACAGGGGAGGAGATAACGTTCTTTACGCAGGGGTGTACAAACGGCACAATCCCCGACTATCAGACCGCGGCATTGCTTATGGCGATATACCTTAACGGCATGAGCGACAATGAGGTGCTTGCGCTGACGCTTGCGATGCGTGACAGCGGAGAGACGGCAAACCTGACAGACATCAAAGAGAAAACTGTAGATAAGCATTCCACAGGCGGCGTGGGGGATAAGACCACGATGGTTGTTGTGCCTATTGCGGCGGCACTTGGCTGCAAGGTTGTCAAGATGAGCGGCAGAGGTCTTGGACACACCGGCGGCACTGTGGATAAACTGGAATCAATTCCCGGTGTTTGCACAGAGATAAACAAAGATCGCATGATAGAGATTGTAAATTCCGTTGGTGCGTGCATGGTAGGGCACAACGAAAATATTGCGCCCGCCGACCAAAAATTCTATAAACTGCGCGACGTTACGGCAACGGTTGATTCACTTCCGCTGATTGCGTCGAGTATAATGAGCAAGAAGCTTGCCTGCGCGAGCGACTGTATTTTGCTTGATGTAAAATTCGGCAGCGGTGCGCTTGTGACCGACATCGGGGAGGCAATGGCACTTGCAAACGACATGGTAAAGATCGGCAAATCTGCGGGCAAAAAAATGGCTGCTGTTTTGACAAATATGGATATGCCGCTTGGATATGCCGTTGGAAACAGTCTTGAGGTAATCGAAGCGATAAAGGTTTTGAAGGGCGAACAGAAGGGCGATTTGTACGAGATATGTATTGAGCTTGCCGCTCACATGGCGCACCTGACGAGTAGACTTCCACTGACGGAGTGCAGAAAGCTTTCGGCTGAGGCGATAGACAACGGAACGGCTTTTGAGAAATTCAAAGAGATAGTAGCAGCACAGGGCGGCGATACGGCGTATCTGGACGATGTGGAGCTGTTTGAAAAAGCCGAATACTGCACGGAGGTCAAAGCGGAGCATACGGGCTACATTTCGCACATGAATACGCAGCTTATCGGAAAAGCGAGTATGAGTCTCGGTGCCGGCAGAGGTCTTATTGATGAAAACATCGATCATGCGGCGGGAATAACTCTCGAAAAGAAAACGGGCGATTTTGTGAACGAAGGCGATGTAATAGCGACTCTCTACACCAACGACGATTCAAAAATATGCGACGCCGCAGTAATTTTCGATTCCGCTATAGAATATTCCCAAATAATGCCCGAACTCCCTCCCTTAATATACGACGTAATAAAATAGTCGGCGGCAGTGGAGACGTGCAACTCTCCGGGCAGTGGCGGCGCAGCCGCCACGCCAAAACCCCCGATTGGTTGAGGGAAGAAAAAATGTTGAACGCGGCGAAGACTATCGTTAACGATACAGCCGGACGGAATTGGGAGCGGCAGCATGCCGCCGGAACTTGCCCGTCGCCGCATGGCGACCGCCCGGTTAGTTGTCGGGAGGAAGTAAAATTAATTGTGCGGCGAAGACTTCCGTTAATAATGCAGCTCGACGGAACATGGGAGCGGCAGCATGCCGCCCGCCCGATTGGTTGAGGGAAGAAAAAATGTTGAACGCGGCGAAGATTATTGTTAACAATACAGCCGGACGGAATTGGGAGCGGCAGCAT
>CADCOF010000018.1 GCA_902802975.1 uncultured Ruminococcus sp.
ATATCCGCAGTCCATGTACTCCCATTGTTTGCCTTTATCACGAACTAAAACCCAATTGAATTCCGTAAGGGTATCTCCGGCTTTGAGGGATGGAGTGTCTACGTTCGCATCAATAGAAGAGAGCAAAACAATAGCCTCATCAGCATTGTAAAATGCCTTCCAATGCTCAAACTCATCAGCCCAAGCATCACCTGGATAGTACAGTTCTTTTAAAGTCTGTCCGCGCCAATTGGTTTTAAAGCGATTAATTACTACTTGTTCAGCAGCGGTTATATCATCTTGAGAAAAAATCTTTGATGTCTCATTGTGGATAACAACATCGGAAACATCTCCGCACGCACCGAATATTACGCAAATTAATATAACAAAAGAAATTGAAATGTATTTTTTCATATCAGAACTTTCTTCCACCGAAGTAGCTTTGCCTAAATCCGACGTGTCTGTCAGTTCCGCTACAGGCGCGTATTTATTTCATAGAGCTTTATTTATTATACTAAAAATCAGTTTTCTTGTCAATACGTTAAGTGCGGCACATTTTTCGCTGCAAAGCAGTAATTTTCGGTATATTTTGACGTTATTTTACATATATTTGATTTTGTTGTTGAATTTTTTTGAAATATTATGTATAATAAATAATGGATAGTATTATTTCCTGATGGGGTGTGTGCCATGAGTAAAAGAGCTTTGACCGCCGTGCTGCTCGGGTTTTTCTGCGCCTTTGCCTCGCTTGGTTTGCACGTAAAGGCTGCCGTTTTTGACCTCGGCGAATTGCGCGCCTGCAAACGGGTTTTCGCACTCGGAAACACCGCGGCTTATTTCTACGGCTTCTCAGGCTCCACTCTGATTTCCGCACGCATTTCGGGCGATTGCTTGACGAGCAGAGTCAGCGTCGGCGGAGCGATTTACTCTGTCACCCACAGCGGTCGCTTCACATACGCTCTGTTCTCTGTTTCGAACACTAGCCGCGGTGTTATCAGGCTCAACGCTGACAGCGGCGACTACTCCGTATTTGATATTCATTCTGACGTTGAAATCGACCCTCAGAGTATTGCCGCGAATGATAACGAGATTTTTGTACTCACGCTCGGCGGCATTTACCGCGGCGTTACGGGCTTTGATATGAACGGCAGAAAAATCCACTCCTATTCCCTTCCGCGCGGCTGTGAACGGCTGTTCTCCAACGGCAGCGACGCTTACGCTCTTGCGGGCAACGGAGAAATCTACCGTCTTGGCGGCAGCAATGCCGTCTTTTGCGCGGAAACTACCTATGACGCTGATATCTCCGACGCAGGCGAAGGGTATATTTATTCAAACGGCAGTCTTATTTCTCTTGTTAACGGAAGCTCTGTTTACTGCGGCACACGGCTTGCCGCTATGTGCAGCGGCGGCGCTCGTACCTCTGATTCCGGGCTGCTGATGACCTCGGCAGACGGCATGGTTTACCTGCTCAACGGAGATTACACCTGCACGGTCGGCGATATTCCGCAGGACTCAGCACAGCATGAACATGTTGTCAGTCTCGACGGCTCCGAGGTTTATCTAAGCGCCGGCACTACGGTTGAACAGCTGAAAGCTATGTATCCCGAAATCAAAACAGTTTACAACAAGAACGGCAACCCTGTGTCCGGAAGAAATCTCTGCACGGGCTACAGCACCGACTTGATGTCGGTCGTTATTCTCGGAGACGTGGACGGCAGCGGCACAGTCAGCAGCCGCGATATCAGGATATTGATGCGCTGCCTGATCGGCGACGGCGAGCTTAGCGGCGTGTTTTCGAAGGCGGCGGATCTCAACCGCGACGGACAAATCGATAACCGCGACATTGTGCTTATGGCAAAACAATAACCTGCTCTGAATTCGGAGCAGGTTTTTTCAGTAACCAAGATATTTGAGAAAGCCCTCGCAGCCTCTTACAATATCAGAGTAGGTACGGTCAAAGTTTCCGCAGTACCACGGGTCGGCTATGCTTCCGCCGCCGGCAAATGACAACAGAAGCCGCAGCTTGTTATCTCTGTCCGCGCCTACGATACGCTGGGCATTGCGGATATTCATCTTATCCATGCAGAGAAGATAGTCATAACGCGCGTAGTCGCTCTTTTTCAGCTGGACGGCGCGCTTGTTTCCGCAGGAAATACCGTGTGCGGCAAGCTCGCGCTGGGCGGGCGGATAGACCGGATTGCCTACCTCGCCCCAGATTTCCTCGGTGCTGGTGGCTGAGGACGCAATAACGAAATCCTCCTCGATACCGCGATTTTTTACCATGTCTTTTAAAATAAACTCCGCCATGGGACTGCGGCAGATATTGCCGTGGCAGATAAACATTACCTTTGTCATATTGAACACCCGATTATCAACGTAACCACGTTGTGAGAAAATAATTGTCGTTTACTTTGATTCCTTAGCTGTATTTATTGAAGCGATTAAAATCCGCTTTATCTCCAAGCAGTCAACCAGCAAAGAGGATGCCATATTACCGTCTAGATAATCAGACTTTTCAAGAATATGAATCCAGTATTCTGTTTCTGATGTTTCTTTTAAGGCAATGTGAAGCTTTGCAATAAAATCCGCCTTGCTGTTTCCGTACTGTGCTTCATTAATATTTGCTCCTATTGAAGTACCGCTGCGCAGTATTTGTTTTGATAAAACCGATTCATGCTTTTCTTTTGCCGAATAACGATGCAGTTTAACAATCCGTGCGCCAAAGTCAATGGATTTGTCAATTAAAATATTTTTCTTCATTACCATCACCGTAAAAATTATAGCAGATGCGCTTATGCAATGCAATAATTATACAGTTTTTCAGTTTTAAGTTTTCAGTATTCATTTAGAAAATCCTGCTGCAGGACTGAAAAATTAAGACTTAAAACTTAATAATGAATAATACAAAGCAAAAATCCTGCCACGTTGTGACAGGATTTTCGCTTTGGAGCGGATGACGGGATATTGTTTATTCGATACGTTTCATATCGCCTGCGGGGTTCAGTG
>CADCOF010000019.1 GCA_902802975.1 uncultured Ruminococcus sp.
GTCCCCGACGGTGGAGACCTCTGCCGAAGGCAGAAGCACCGACCGAACCGGCAGGTGAGACCCAGAGCCCTTGGCCGCCGGAGGCATACCGAAAGCTTAAGTTGATGTGCATTGCACAAAACTCAAAAATCGATTCAAAGCCGCAGTTTGTGACTTTGAATCGATTATATTTATTATCTCCAGCTGATACCGTCGTCAATTATTACATCTTCGGTCTCGGAGGAGCCTGAAGTCATGTTCGAGCCGTTTACAATTACTGCTTCGGATACATCAAAGCCCTTATCGAGAATGCGTGCAACCTCTGCTCTGAAGTCATCCATATTTTTATTATGGAAAACAAACCAGTGATCGGGGTCGCCGTGCGCAGTTCCTATTCCCATTCGGCCTGCTTCACCGTGGCTGATAACGTTGTCGGCAGTGAGATTGTACAGGCTGCACAGATACGCCGTGTAAAGCGTGGCATTTGCCCAAATATTATCGAAATACACTTGCTGTGCCGCTGCATTGTATCCCGTAACAACATTGTTTGCATAATAGAAGCCCGATGGTTCACATATTTCAAAGCCAAGATATGTCAGGTTTGCAGGCTTTCCGGCGTGCCAAGCTATTTGGTCAAGCGGGTGATAATGCCAGACCTCTTTATCGTCAAGGAAAGCGTGAACACACTTTTCAAGATCGGGATCATTCCAGGACGGATACCAGCTTGCTGCCCTCACTCCAGGTGTAGCGGTAGAATGAACAACAACGCCGTCAATTTTTGTAAAGTCGTTTTTCTTGTCAACGTTGTAGCAGTAGCTGTTTGTCATCATTCGGCTGTTGATTTTTAACGATCTTCCTTCAAATGATATGTATCTCACTGTGTCCGGGTTGGAAACCGTCACTGTGCAGACCATGCTCATTCCGTTTGATGCGTTTACCGTTATGGTTGATTCTCCGGGGTGAAAAGCTCTTACTCTGCCGGTATTGGTCAGATCGATAACTTTGAACGGTTTCCCCTTTTTATCTTTGAGTCCGTCAGTAGAGATGTCTTCACCAAGAATATAAGTGAATGTAACATCATCGCTCTTACCTTCGGGGAGTATTTTTGCGTTTAGGTCGATTCTGTCACCGCAAATGGCGTTTATCTGTTCAGGAAAATCTATTGTCGCTGCGGATTCATAGATGAATATTCTCAAGGCGGACAGTGCGTCATTACTCGTTACATATCCGTCACTGTCCATGTCGGCATATTGTACGTCGCTTTCGGACAGAAGATTAAGCCCAACAGAATGTCTGAGAATTGCGAGAGCGTCATCAGACATTACATAACCGTCAAAATTGATGTCGCCGAGTATGCGTTCTGCGGCAAATGCAGGTACGGTGGCTGAAAGCGCAATTACGGAAGCAACGGCAGCAGACGCTGATTTTTTAAATCTTGTTTTCAATGACGCGTTTTTTTTCATAGATTAGTGATTCTCCTTTGAAAACTTTTCATTATGTGCCAAACAAATGGGCAATTACAATATACAACAAAATTATACAATAAAAAATCTATTATGTCAAATGGTTAAGCCTGATAATTTTTATCGGAATAATATTTTTATCTTTGCACACAATAAAACCGGTGATGTACTTGAAACGAAAAATCACGTTTATTGTCGCTGCGTTTTTGATCGGCGGTCTGGGCTATGCCTGTATTGAGCTTTTATGGCGCGGGAGAACACATTGGTCTATGATAATTACCGGCGGTTTATGTATGAGCATTATGTTTATGATACTTCAAAAACATAGACAAATCGGCATTGTTTACAGAGGGCTGCTTGGCGCGGTTGTGATTACTGCGGTAGAATTTGTCGCAGGGTATATCGTAAATATTTGGCTCGATTTGAAAATATGGGATTATTCCGATCAAAAATGGAATCTTATGGGACAGATATGCCCGCTGTATTCATTGTTCTGGTGTATATTGTCTGTTCCCGTGTCAAAAATATGTATAAAGCTAAATACAATTTATGACGGCTGAATTTTTGTCACATAACCCAAAACAACGGAATATTTTTCTTCTCCGGAGAATATAATTTGTTAAGGACGCCCGGATAACAAAATTTCACTTGGAGGAGTTATGCGAAAAAAGTTTATAGCATTTGCGGCTGCAGCAGTGTGCGCTTTCCGTTTTTTTTGCTTTGCTGCAGCTGCCGATACCGATAATGACGCGGATAGAATACTTGATGAGCTGTACAAAGACTCCGGCGCGGACGAGCTTATTTATATGCTTCCGGAGAGTTCCGAAAATTTCCTTTCGGATATCGGTATATCTGATTTCAGACCGTTTTCAACGAACGGTATCACGCCCAACCGCTTTGTACAAGCAGTAAAAAAAGCACTGTATGATAATATCAGCGAGCCGTTTCGCGCGTTTATGTTTGTTGTTGCCGCTGTTGCTATCGCAGGCGCACTCGATACCGTAAAAGGCGGGCTTGCGAGTCAAAAAGTACTTATGATAATGTCATCACTTTCTGTTGTTCTGGCAATATCACCGCCGCTTATTGCGCTTGTAAACTATCTTTCCGAAACAATAACTGCTGCGGGTAATTTTATGCTTGCATATGTTCCCGTAATGGCGGGATTGATGGCGGCGAGCGGTTCTCCTTCGCTGGGCGCGTCATACTGCGGCATGATGATCTACAGTTCCAATCTTGTGGAACAAGCCTGTATTCGTCTTGTTATTCCGCTGATGAAATGTATACTGGCGTTATCGATAACGTCTTCTTCATGCAGCGCAGTGCGTCTTGACGGCGTTATAAATATGTTCAGAAACGCCTCAAGAATAATACTTACATTTTGTATGTCGCTGTTTGCGTCGTTTCTCACAATGCGTTCACTTGTTGCCGCCGCGGCCGATACGCTTGCAAACCGCGCTGTCAAGTTCGCCGTCAGTTCGTTTGTTCCGCTTGTCGGCGGTGCGTTGAGCGACGCTTATCAGACAATGCTCAGTTGTGTGTCTGTTTTGAAGTCGGGAGTGGGTGCTGCTGCTATCGCCGCGGTTTTCGCTCTTTTTGCCGTGCCTGTCATACGCTGCATGATCTGGCAGATGGTCACAACGACTGCAGCGGCTGTCTGTGATTTATTCGGACTCGACCGTATCTCATCGCTGATGAAGTCGTGTTCATTTGTGATATCTGTCATGTTTGCCATTATGATGTGTACTATGGTTATGTATATAATCGGAACAGCTGTCGTTCTTATTGTGGGGAATGGGTGAGATGAAATAATGGCTATAAACGATATCCAGAAGTGGACGTTGTGTCTGTGTGCCTGCAGTGTGCTTGTATCTGCTGCGGAAATACTTCTTCCCGAGGGCGCAGTAAAAAAGAGCGTGTATTTCGTGCTGAGCTTGATCGCAGCGTCATGTTTGCTGCGGCCATTGGAAAATATTCGGGATTTTAGAGATGTATTATTCGAAGGAGCATCTCCAGACAGCAGCGAAATGATAGTGACAGATTGGTTTGGAGAAGCGGCAAATTCCGAATACGAACGCAGGATAATGTCACTTGTGGCTGACGAACTAAAAAGGCACGGCGTAGAAGCAAAAAAGATTACCGTGGAGACGTCTATTTCGGATGGCGGCAGCGTATTAATAAATAAGGTCAGAATTATCGTTGACGCTCATTACACGGAAAGGCTTGACGAAATAGAAACGGCCGTTATGAACGATCTGGGACTTGATGCCGATATAGTGGTTAGGTGAAAAAATGAGGAATGTGATCGGCGCGCTGACGGGCAGACTGACACCCGAAGTGAGGCGCAATATAATAACGGTGGTTGGAGTAATAGGGCTTGCGATCATATTTATGTCCAATTTTATTTCGAACGATAATACGCCGGAGCAAGCAGAGCCGCCGATTGAAACAGAGAGCGGGGGGGATTACAAAGAGGCACTGGAAACTCAGTTAGAGGATATGTTATCGAGCATTGAAGGCGTTGGTAATGTAAAAGTGATGGTGACGCTTGACGCCATGGGTGAAGAGGTGTTTGCAATTGACAGAAGTGAAAGCACAAATGCGGAGACAACCGACGGCAGCACAAACAGAACGCAGCAAAGTGAGGAAAACCGATACGTAATAATCAGGAATAAAGACGGCAGTGAACAAGCAGTATTGAAAAAGACGCGTTTGCCCGAGGTCAGGGGTGTACTGGTTGTTTGCGATGGCGGAGACAGCGCGGTTGTGTGTGAGAGAGTTACATCGGCAGCGGCCGGAGCTTTGGGAATATCTATAAGTAAAGTGCGTGTTGCACCCGGTGGCGGGTATGCACCCGCGGGCAGTTCCGTCCGGCTGTATCGTTAACGATAGTATTCGCCGTATTCGATATTTATTCTTTCGCCAATCACGCGCGCACTAAAGTAACTAATCCAAAAAAGTAAAACCGCGAATCGAAAAAGGTGATTATATGAAATTTGGTAAACGAGAAATAGTTGTATCATTGTTGGCCGCGTTGTTGGGCGGCGCGGTGTTTGTAAATTGGCAGGTAGGAGCCGATACGCCCGATACTACGCCGTACGATGATGATCTTGGAACGGCGCATTATGTAAATGCCTCGATTTCAACAAAAGATACGCCTTCACAAAAAATAAGTCAACCGGCGTCTAAAGAGAGTGAGTATTTTTCCAAAGTGCGCCTTGAACGTCAGAAAACTCAGGATGAACTGCTGACAATGGCGCGAAGTATGGCTGAATCCGAAAATACCACGGGCGAAGCAAAAACACAGGCCGTGCGCAGATTAAATGAACTCCTCGGCACAATCAATAAGCAGTCAAATGTAGAAGGATTAATTATGTCCAAAGGCTTTACCGATTGTATAGCATATATCGAAAACGGCGAGTGCAGCGTGGTTGTAACCGGTAAGGAGCTAAAAAGCGATACATTAACCGCAATAAAAGATATCGTAACAACCCAAACCGGAATATCATTCGATAAGATACGGGTATCACAAGTATAGATTTCACCTGAACATCAGCCATGCAGCGTCATGACTGGTGTTTTTTTGATCAAAAACAACAGTTGCAATTCGTACAAAAATGGTTTATAATATAACTAATGAAGTGGCGGTATGGTCTGCCGTCAATCAATAATAATGATTACGATTGGAGATACATTTATAATGAAAATATTTCTCAGCGCAGGAAATCTTCTCGATTTTGATAAAACAATAGCAAAAAGCTTGTTTGAAAATGTGGCATATCCGTGGGAGGTTTTTGACAAGCTTTCCGATTTCATCATGGAGATAGGCAATACATTGCCCGCAGATGAGTATAACAAGATCGGCGACAATGTCTGGATACACAAAACCGCAGTGATAGCACCTACCGCATATATTAACGGTCCGCTTATTATCGGCGAGGGCACAGAGGTTCGCCACTGCGCTTTTATCAGAGGTACGGCTATAGTCGGGAAAAACTGCGTTGTGGGCAATTCAACGGAGCTGAAAGGCTCTATCCTTTTTGACAATGTGCAGTGCCCTCATTATAACTATATCGGCGATTCGGTTCTCGGATATAAATCTCACACAGGCGCGGGTGTTATTACGTCTAATCTCAAAAGCGATAAATCGGAGGTAACCGTTGCTTTTGAAAGAGAAAAGGTGGATACCGGAAGAACAAAATTCGGCGCGATTATAGGCGATTACACGGAAGTTGGCTGCAACAGCGTTCTGAACCCCGGTACTGTAGTCGGTCGCCATACAAATATCTATCCGCTGTCAATGGTTCGGGGATATGTTCCCGAAAACAGCATTTACAAAAAGCAAGGCGAAGTTTGCCGCAAGGATATAGTTCATGTCTGATTTTTGTTGTGAGAAGGTGATTAAAATGGGATATGAAAGAAAAAAGAAATTAATGGTACGAATTGTTGCGGGCATATGTGCATTTATGCTGCTCGGTTCTATCTTTGTTTCGGTATTGGCAAAATGATGTGCAAATTTGCAGGTGAGCAGGGATGTCTTTATTTGATCTGCTTTTCCCTCCAATGTGTCCGTATTGCGGCAAACAAACAGACGATGTGTGCGAGACATGCGCGCATTGCAGGAGCCTTACAGAGATCGCCCCGCACAAACGCCGTTTAACCGATAAAACGGTTTGCTATTCTGCTTATGAATACGAAGGCGTTGTGCGCAGGGCGATTATTGATTATAAATACAAAAATCACAGCCAATACGCAAAGTCATTTGCCAAGACATACCAACGCGTAATAGAACAAGCGCATCTTAAGTCGGAGTATGATGTGTATACCGCTGTGCCTACGCATCATCACGCCGAACGCGGCAGATTTGATCAGATGAAGCGTATAGTTGTGCCTGTGGCGCGTTTTGAAGGCGTTGAGTATAAGCAGCTTATGACGCCGTCGAGAAAAACCACTGCCCAGCATACTTTGAATAGAGAAATGCGAAAAGAAAACGCAAAGGGGCTGTATGCAGCGAGCGAACCGCAGTACATCGAGGGAAAGCGAATACTTATTTTTGATGACGTTATAACTACGGGAGCTACGCTTATGGAATGCGCGGAAGTTCTTTACAATGCAGGCGCGGCAAAGGTTGATTGTATCACTCTTGCATGGTAGGGTTTCAGTAAATAACTATAAATGAGCAAAAAAGTAAAAATGCACAAAACTGAAGTTTGATAGAGCATAGCATAAAGTTTTCGCCAAGCCTTTTTCA
>CADCOF010000020.1 GCA_902802975.1 uncultured Ruminococcus sp.
ATAAGATTATTGTATCACAAAGCTACGCTTTAGGCAACCTTAACCAACCGTCTAAAGCCGGTGGGATTGCGGTTGCCATTTTTTCAAGCCCGTTAACACCTCAAACTCAGAAACCGACATTTTTGCTTTATCGGCAGCTTGTACTATTGTAAGAATACCTTTTTTACAAGTCCCGCAACTTTGCCTTCAGATCTTCCTTCTTCCAGGAATTCCTCTTTCATCATGTGGCATAGTGCTATCTCATACTGTTCTCTTTGAGCTTGTTCATCAAACAAATCATCCATCATAGTAAAAGCCTCACTTTTGTATATGTTTTAAAAATGATATTTACTGTAAATAATTGTGAGTGCCGTGCTGTTTTGCTAACGATATTCATTTTTAGTAATTACGCTCATATTACAAAACAACTCCATACTATCGTAAACGAAATCATCCCGCATTCTTAATAAATTGAAAATTATCTTTGATATATATTATTCCCGAAATAATAGTTAAAACGGCAGATATCCACAGCACAGACTGGTTAATGATATACACAACATCTGTGAATCCGGTGCTTATCACTGCAATTTCTGTCAACCATGAGTTAAGCATCACAACTATTATAGCTATCATCTGGCTTACAGTTTTTGCTTTGCCCCACATATTTGCAGCAACAACTTTCCCGTTTTCAGCAGCCACAAGTCTGATCGACGTTACCGTAAATTCACGGAAAAGAACAATTATCATTATAGCCGCACCCATTATATCAAGCTGCACAAAGCATGCAAATGCCGATATAACAAGTATCTTGTCCGCAAGCGGATCGGCAAATTTTCCAAAATCGGTCACCATATTATACTTTCGGGCAATTTTTCCGTCAAGCATATCGGTTATTGACGCTATTGAGAATATGATCAGTGCGATTAAATTATTATTCGGCAGTGCTTCCCACAAAAGCATCCACGCAAAAAACGGAACCAGTATTATTCGCATCAGCGTTAGTTTATTAGGTAAATTCACAAAGCTCCCCCTATCACTGCCAACTTTTTCACTTAAGCTCGCCCACCGGGTCGATATCCATTGTGTCGGTGATATGCACCTTTACAATCTCGCCCGCAGAAGGCTTTCTGCCTTTTGTCGTAAAGAACACTTTTCCGTCAACCTCCGGCGCATCAGCTCTGCTTCTTCCGAAAAAGCACTCTGCGTAACGGTCAAAGCCCTCTACAAGCACCTCGATATCTTTACCGATAAGCCCCTCACTGTAGCGCATCATCACATTTTGCTGCTGCTCCATGAGAATGTCGGCACGATGTTCCTTTACGTCGTCATCAATCTGATCGGACATTTTAGCAGCCGGAGTATCCTCCTCACAAGAATACGGGAAACAGCCCATTCTCTCAAATCCTATCTCGTTTGCAAACTCCGCAAGCTGCTCAAACTGCTCGTCCGTCTCACCCGGGAAACCTGCAATAAACGTTGTTCTCAGTACGATACCGGGCACTCTTTCGCGCAGCTTTTTGATAAGAGCCGTCAAACTCTCTCTGTCGCCGCCTCTGCCCATGCGTTTCAAAACTTGTTTGTCGCAGTGCTGCAGCGGGATATCCATATATTTTACAAGTTTCTCCTCGCTCGCAAAAACGTCTATAAGCTCGTCACTTATCGCCTCGGGGTAGCAATACAGCACGCGTACCCACTCAAGCCCATCAACCGCGCAAAGCTTTTTCAGCAGTTCGGCAAGCTTATATTCGCCATAAATATCAACGCCGTACTTTGTAGTATCCTGAGCAATAACAATAAGTTCCTTTACCCCATTTTGGGCAAGCATTTTTGCCTCTTCAATGAGGTTTTCCATTTTTCGGCTGCGATAATTCCCTCTGATCATGGGAATAGCGCAATACGTACACCTGTTGTCACAGCCTTCCGCTATTTTCAGATACGCGTAATAGTATTCCGTACTTTGTATTCTTCCGCCTTCAAGCGGCAGCGTACGTTTATCGGGAAAGTGCTCCACTGTTTGATTTTCAAGAACGCGCTTCACCACATCGACAATATCGCCGTTTCCGCCGATACCAACAACCGCGTCAAGTTCGGGTATCTCTTTGCGAATCTGATCCTGATACCGCTGCGCCATACAACCGGTGGCGATCAGTGCCTTAATACGCCCCTCTTCTTTCAGTTTTGCCAGCTCCAGTATTTCGTCAATGCTTTCCTGCTTTGCGCTGTCAATAAAACCGCAGGTATTAATTATTGCAACATCTGCTAACGCCGGGTCATCGTTTATCGAAAAACCGGCTTCTCTCAAGGAATGAAGCATCATCTCTGCATCGACTCTGTTTTTTGCACAGCCCAAGCTGATCATTCCAACGGATTTTCCCATATATTTTCCTCCGAATACCGTTACATATTAATTGATTTTTTTATTATTCTTCAAACTTCTCTATTGCCGCTTTTATATCGCTCCATGAATAGCCAAGCCGCTGCAGTGCTGCTACAGTTCTTCTGCGCAGCTTTTCATCTGCAAGCTTGTCTGAATATTTTCGCTCGATTATCTCAACAAGCTGTTCTACCGGGTCTGTATCGAATTCGCTGAGAACTTCTTCCGCAAGTTCCCTGTCGATTCCCTTTTCAAGCAGTTTATACAGCGCGCCGCGCGTTGACAATCTCTTTATATGTATAAGGTCGTGCGACAGGCGTTTTGCATAGCTTTCGTCATTCAAAAGCCCCACCTCTTCCATACGTTCGCATACTTTTTCGCAAACGTCCTCAGAGGCTTCGGCTTTTAGTTTTTCGGTTAGTTTTTTTCGGGAATAATCGCGCTGTGACAGCAGCCACAGTGATTTTTCCTTTGCCCTTTTATATTCCGATTTTTCTATGAGATCATGCAGACGATCGTCATCGACCACACTGCCGACTTTTACACACTCTTCAAACAAAATCTGAGTATCAAGTTTCATTGCGTACTCGCCATCGATATACACAAGAGTCAGTTTCTTTTTAGCGGGCACCAGTTTGGTTATTATCATGCGTCATCAACCGGAATATTTATCACATCATTTGCAGTCGTTACAGTGGGAACAGCCGTCTCTGCAGCAACATTTACTACAGATTCACTTTGAATTGCGTCGTTCTCGTCATCTTTCTTTGCTTTCAAATCCTTTTTGATCTTGCTGCCTTTCGCAAGTGGCTTCACAGCGATTTCTTCGCTTTTTTCCATAATCTTTGCTTCGATTTCTGCGGCAAGCTCCGTATCCTCGCTGAGCAGCTGTTTAACTTTATCGCGTCCCTGTGCAAGCCGCTTATCGCCGTAACTGAACCACGAACCGGATTTTGTGATAATATCCGCACGAACGCCGAGGTCAACAATCTCGCCTTCCTTCGAAATGCCTTTACCATACATAATATCAAATTCGGCCTCACGGAACGGAGGCGCAACTTTATTTTTAACTACCTTTACTTTCGTATGAGAACCTACCATTTCACCGTTGACTTTCAGTGTTTCAACTTTTCTGATATCGAGACGAACAGATGAATAGAATTTAAGCGCACGACCGCCGGGAGTCACTTCGGGGCTGCCGAACATAACGCCGACTTTCTCACGCAGCTGGTTAATGAAAATGGCAACACAGTTACTCTTTGATATTGCGCCGGTGAGTTTGCGCAGTGCCTGAGACATAAGCCTTGCCTGAAGTCCGACATGTGAATCGCCCATTTCGCCTTCGATCTCGGCTTTGGGAACGAGAGCCGCAACGGAGTCAACTACGATAACGTCGATAGCGCCCGAACGAACGAGAGCTTCTGTTATTTCCAAAGCCTGTTCGCCTGTATCGGGCTGCGACACAAGCAAATCATCGACACTAACGCCCAAGGAGGCTGCGTACACAGGGTCAAGAGCATGCTCTACGTCGATAAACGCAGCTATGCCATTATTTTTTTGACCTTCGGCAATGCAATGGAGAGCAAGAGTAGTTTTACCGGAGCTTTCGGGACCATACATTTCAATAATTCTTCCTCTTGGAAGTCCGCCTATACCGAGAGCTATATCAAGTGAAAGCGACCCTGTAGAGATAGAGTCCACTGTCAATTTTTCCTGTTGACCCAAGCGCATAACCGCGCCTTTGCCAAACTGTTTTTCTATCTGACCGAGGGCTGTATTCAACGCTTTTTCTTTATCATATGACATTATTACATATCCTTTCTGCAAATACGTCAGTCAATATACCAATACACATATAAAGACCACACAATTTCATTATTAATATACCTCATGTGAAGTACTAACTTATAAAGGTTTAAGCCTCATTTAATCTACCCAGCCTTGTAAGGAATTTCATTTTATGGGTACCGGTTTCCATGGCTATGTTTTTACGAGGCAGCCTTTTCCGGTATGTCTTACGGTATTGTTTTATTACCATAACCTTCCGGAAACCTCATATATGTATTTTAGCAACATATCTTGATGTTGTCAAGGGAAAAGTCAGCTTTGTGACCCGCGGGAAGTTCGCACCCGAAGTCTATATGCGGAATTCAATTCGGAATTCGGAATTCGGAAT
>CADCOF010000021.1 GCA_902802975.1 uncultured Ruminococcus sp.
ATTCCGAATTCCGAATTAATGCTCGATCTGAGTCCATCACTCTCGACCACAATTTTTCACACTGCACAAACTATTGTCGTTGATATTTTTATTAAATTTTTAGATTTAACCAAAGAAAGGCGGGTTATTAATATGGGTTACACTGTTTCCCTCGGGAAAATTATAGATGAATTTTCACTTGAAATTTTTTATATGCCGAAAGATCCAAACGAACTCAATGTAACTGTGGCGGACTATAACCGTCCAGGATTGGAACTGACGGGACACCTTGATTTTTTTGACAAAAACAGAATACTGATCATCGGAAAAAAAGAGCATCACTATTTGGAACTTCTCCCGCCGGAAGGGCGCACAAAATCACTTGAATCATTTTTATCTTTCGGTCCGCCTGCGATGGTATTTTGCAGAGGACTGCAGCCATTTCCGGAGGTTAAGACCGTTGCAGCTCAGTATGGCGTTGCAATTCTCGTTACAAGCGACGCCACAAGTGAATTTACCGCATCGCTCGTGTCGTTTTTGAATGTGCAGCTTGCACCGAGAGTTACACGTCATGGAGTATTGGTAGAAGTATATGGCGAAGGTGTTCTTCTGATGGGCGACAGTGGCATTGGTAAATCGGAAACGGCAGTCGAGCTTATAAAGAGAGGTCACAGACTTATCGCAGACGACGCCGTTGAGATACGCCGTGTTTCAAATCAAACGCTGGTTGGATCATCTCCGGCGAATATTCGTCACTTTATCGAGCTTCGCGGTATAGGTATCGTAAATGCCCGTCGTATTTACGGTATGGGCGCAGTAAAAAACACAGAAAAAATTGATCTTGTAATAAACCTTGAAATATGGGATAATGCAAAGGTTTATGACCGTATGGGCATGGATACGGAATATATGGAAATTTTGGGTAATAAAGTTCCAACCATCACTATTCCCGTAAAACCCGGACGTAATCTTGCCGTCATTATCGAGGCCGCAGCTATGAACAACCGTCAGAAGAAAATGGGCTATAATGCTGCAAAAGAACTGCTTTCTAATCTTGGCATGGCATATGACAAAGATGAAAACGGCAAGACGGCTATTTCGTGGGAGTGACCGAGATGAAAATAATTGCAGATACTCATACTCACACAATAGCCTCTACCCATGCTTACGCAACAGCAACAGAAATGATAGCCGAAGCGTCAAGACTTGGTCTTTACGCCATTGCGATTACCGACCATGGACCGACTATGCCCGGTGCGCCGCAGATATGGTATTTCCATAATCTCAGAGCAATACCCGAAACGTACATGGGTGTTCGGGTATTGAAAGGAGTCGAGGCTAATATTTGTGATTTTGACGGTTCAATCGATCTGCCGGAACACACCGTTGACTGCCTTGAATGGATCGTTGCATCAATTCATGACGTTACGCTTGATCAATCGAAAACAAAAGTAAGCGTTGACACTGTGTCTGAACTGTACTTGAACGCGGCGAAAAATTCTCATATTAATGTGATAGGTCATTGCGGCACACCCACGTATAGATTTGACTATGAAAAAGTACTGCCGGTTCTCGCAGAACATGGAAAGCTTATAGAAATCAATGATTCATCATTTAAAAACATGAAAAATTCCGTGCCGAACTGCATAGAAATAGCTAAGATATGCAAGCGTCATGAGATTCCGATAATTGTAAATACCGACGCTCATTTTACTACGCAAATGGGGCGTTTTGACGGTTCAATCAAGATGCTTGAAGAGATAGGTTTTCCTGAGGAGCTGATTGTAAACTCCTCGATAGAACGTTTTGAGAAAACTTTGAGAGAGAGAGGAATACCACTTCGATCGAACTGAGTTTGAGATGGAGATATTATGAGTAATACAACAAATAATTTTGAAAACAATTTAGCTTCCGTAATTGATGCTGCAAAAAAGAAAAATTGTGTGTGCGTGGAGCAGGAGCCGCTTCGCAAATACACAACATTTAAAATTGGCGGAAACGCAAGAGTAATGATCTTTATCGACAATGTTGACGCGCTTTCGGAGATTTACTCCATGTGTGTAAATCTTAGAATCCCCTGTTTTGTGATCGGCAACGGCTCGAATCTGCTTGTATCTGATGACGGATACAACGGTGTTGTGATGAAGCTTGACAACAAATTCAAGGATATTTCACCTATCGACGAAAGCGGAACACTGATAAGATGCGGCGCGGGTGTAACGCTTGCGAAGCTGTGCAAATATGCACTTGATAATAGTTTGTCGGGTCTTGAATTTGCATGGGGTATTCCCGGAACGGTAGGCGGCGCGGCTTTTATGAATGCCGGAGCGTATGATGGTGAGATGAAAAACGTGATAGAAAGTGTATCTTGCATCTTGCCTGACGGAACTATACAAACCGTGGACTCCGAGAATTTAAATATGTCATATCGTCACAGCGTATTTTCAGATAATGCCGGAATTATCACAAGCGTAACAATGAGGCTTAAGTCTGACAATCAGAAGCTTATCCGCGATAGAATGGACGATTTTATGAACAGAAGACGTTCAAAACAGCCGCTGGAATATCCCAGTGCCGGAAGTGTATTTAAGCGTCCGGAAGGGTATTATGCAGGAAAGCTTATCGAAGACTGCGGACTTAAGGGCACAATGATCGGCGGCGCGCAGGTTAGTGAAAAACACGCCGGCTTTATTATAAATAAGTCCGACGCGTCATGCAACGATGTCAGAGAGCTTATCAAGCATATTCAAGACACAGTCGAAAGAGAAACGGGCGTAAAACTTGAATGTGAGATAAGAATGGTATAATTTCAGAAAACAATTTTTGTATTGTTATATGAGATATAAATAACATGATAACGGAAGTGGGGATACATATGGAATTTGTGATAGTTACGGGTATATCGGGTGCAGGAAAGACATCGGTTCTTCACGCATTGGAAGATATCGGATTTTACTGTGTTGACAACATTCCGCCATCACTGCTTAACACGTTTTATGAGTTGTGTGAAAAATCATCAGACGAGCGCATGAAGCGCGCCGCTGTTGTGCTTGACGCAAGGATGGGTAATTCGTTTGACGAGTTTACATCAGCGATCGAAACTCTTACTCATGAACAGCATAGATACAAAATACTCTTTTTGGATGCCTCAAATGAGGTAATACTGCGCAGATTCCGCGCCACACGACGTAGACACCCCCTCTTCCCCGACTCGACGATGTACACGATCGAGGAGGCAGTAAACGCTGAAAGAAACCTTTTTGCAAAAATAAAAATGTCGTCCGACTACCTTATAGACACAACATTTTTATCATCGGGTCAGCTTAAGGAACGAATAGCAACATTGTTTCTTGAAAACGAATTGTCAATGCTTTCTATAACATGTATGTCGTTTGGTTTCAAGTATGGTGTTCCGACCGAAGCCGACTTGATGTTTGATGTAAGATGTCTGCCGAATCCATTTTATATTCAGGAGCTTAAATACCAAACAGGATTAGATGAGCCTGTTCGTGAATATGTTATGAAATGGGAACAGACTCAAACTGTATTAAAAAAAATGTTTGATTTCATAGATTACACGCTGCCGCTGTACAAGGACGAAGGCAAAAGCCAGCTTGTTATAGCCATAGGCTGTACAGGAGGTAAACATCGAAGCGTTGCACTGACTCAAGCATTATACAAGCATCTGAGTGAAGGCAAAAACAAAGTTGCGGTACATCACAGAGATATAGAAAAATTGTAAAAAACATTTTTTGTAGTAGTTCGTTAAAAACACTGCTTTATGTTGTACAAATTAAGGTACTACATTATCAATTGTGAGTGTTCTCTCTATCTTTATATCTTTCTCTATATCTTTCTTGTAGGGTCATTTGACCCGTATAAATCAAAAGAAAAATTTATGAATTTTACATTTTTGTTTTTATTTTAATTTTTGAAAGTATTAATGCCGGAGGATAGAACATGAAATTGAAATTACGAGCTGCGGCAAAGCTGAACCTCACGCTTGATGTTACGGCAAAACGTGAGGACGGATATCATGAATTGAAGTCGATCATGCAGGCTGTGAGTCTTTTTGAGACAATTATCATCGAAGAAAACATATCAGGAATAATAACTATCACCTGTGATTTGCCCGGCGTGCCATGTGACAAAAGCAATATCGCCGCGAAATGTGCTGCAGCTTACTATGAAGCGGCAGGAATACAAAATAAAGGTCTGCACATAGACATACAAAAACATATCCCAATGCAGGCTGGACTTGCCGGGGGGAGTGCTGATGGTGCAGCTGTTTTGTACGGCTTAAACCATATCTATAAAAAATTTAATGATCAGGAGCTTGTTACATTGGCGGCATCGATAGGTGCAGATATACCGTTCTGTTTGATGGGAGGAACGGCTTTGGCTGAAGGTATCGGTGAAAAACTTACGCCGCTTGAATTTATTCCGGAGTGCACATTTGTAATAATCAAACCGGACATCGGTATATCAACGGCTCAGGCGTATGGAGCAGTTGACAAATTCGGAATGAACTCATCACCATCGACCGATGTAATGCTCAGACTTATGTCTTCTGCCGAAAAAATTGCATCATTTCTTCACAATGATTTTGAAGCGGCGTTAAATATTCCGCAAATATACGAAGCATGCTCCAAACTAAATAAATGCAGCGGCTGTCTTGGTGCCCAAATGACAGGCAGCGGTTCCGCTGTTTTTGGTATATTTGAAAATGAGAATGATGCAAAAATTGCGGAAGAACGGTTGTTCAAAGAGTATCCGTTTGTTAAAGCTGTGAAACCGTGTAAATTTGGAGTTGAGATAACAAAAGCATAATTGTCATTTTTTCGACAGTCTCCGCATATGATAATGTGGAGGTGAATATAATGTCTTGCAGAATAGCTCAACTAAAAAATAAAGATGTGATCAACGAATCGAACGGAGCTTTTTTGGGATGTGTTGACGATGTGGAGGTAAACATAAAAACGGCGTGCTTAACTGCGATAGTTATATATGGCAGACCAAAGTTTTTTGGATTATTCGGAAAGCGCACCGATCTTATAATACCATGGGGCAATATCAGGCTTATCGGTGAAGACACAATACTCGTAAATTGTCCGCACGCACCTCCAAATAAAAAACATCGGAGAATATTATTTTGATGTGCAAAAAGTTTACCTACATTAAAAATAGAATTATATAGCTCAAAACTTAAAGCTTTAAGTTCAAATTACATTTTATTGACATTTGCTATAATAAAAATAAGGCACATAACCGAACAATTGGATGGTTATGTGTCTTATTAATTTTATGGGATATACCCTATTTATAGTAAACGACATAAATCTTTTCCTAAACGCTTTTTTAGTGTGGAGTTGTTTTGCTAATTCGGAATGCGGAATTCAATTCGGAA
>CADCOF010000022.1 GCA_902802975.1 uncultured Ruminococcus sp.
AGCTCCGGTTTGCACCATGTTCCCTCGCCGCTCCAAGGCGACGCAAATTTGTTGATATTGACGAACAATTCAAAATTTGCTCATTTACAGTTTTGATGTAAATTTCCAAAACTTAAAAAATCCTTTGACAAATCCAACATAATAGTGTACAATACATTGTGTGTATTTATTTTTTCGAGACCGTTTTTTACAAAGTATGTATGCGGTTTAGAAATATGAAAGGGTTGTTTAAAATGAAGTATAACAGCACTACCGATAAAAACATTGTAGTAACGGCGTCTCAGGCTATTGCAAGAGGTATTTCCTCGGACGGCGGGCTTTTTGTTCCTGTGGAGATACCACAGTACTCAATCGCCGATATTGAGGCGTTGACAAAGCTTGATTACAGAGGACGCGCAAAGAAGATACTTGCGGATTATCTTGATGATTTTACCGCGGAGGAGATCGATGAGTGTGTTGAAAAGGCGTATACAACGGAGAAATTCGGCTCGGACGATCCTGCTCCGCTTTCATACCAAAAATTTGGCGATATCGATATGAATATCCTGGAGCTTTGGCACGGTCCCACCTCCGCATTTAAGGATATGGCTTTGCAGATTCTTCCGCATTTGCTCACAAAGTCTCTGAAAAAGACAACAGATAAAGACGCCGTTATTCTTGTTGCCACTTCCGGCGATACCGGCAAAGCAGCTCTTGAGGGGTTCAAAGATGTTGACGGTACAAAGATAATGGTATTTTATCCCGTTGACGGCGTAAGCCCCATGCAGAAGCGTCAGATGACAACTCAGGAAGGTGATAATGTTGCTGTCTGCGCGATTAAAGGTAATTTTGATGATGCACAAACGGGTGTCAAGAGAATCTTTACAGATGATGCACTAATTAAAACGCTTGATGAAAACGGATATCTTTTCTCAAGTGCAAATTCAATTAACTGGGGCAGACTTCTCCCGCAGATTGTTTACTATTTCTCTGCATATGCCAATATGGTGAACGATGGAAAAATCAAACTCGGCGATAAAGTAAATGTAGCCGTTCCCACAGGCAATTTCGGCAACATTTTGGCGTCTTATTACGCATTCCGTATGGGTCTTCCGATCAATAAGTTTATATGCGCTTCAAATTCAAATAATGTTCTTACCGACTTTATTTCAACGGGTACTTACGATAAGAACCGCAGCTTCTACGCTACAATCTCTCCTTCAATGGATATTCTTGTTTCGTCGAATCTGGAACGTTTCCTTTATCATGTCACAGATGGTGATGACAAGCGCGTTAAGGAATGGATGACTTCACTTAAGACAAACGGCGCGTACAGCGTTGGCAGTGATGTTAAAGAGAAGATCACATCTATATTCACCGGCGGTTTCTGCGATGACATAAAAACAAAGGAGATTATCGGAGAGTTCTTCAATAAGTATGGTTACCTTTGCGATACGCATACTGCTGTAGCTGTCAGCGTATATAAGGATTATGTTGAAACAACAGGCGATAAGACTCCAACGATAATCGATTCTACAGCTAGCCCCTATAAGTTTAGTAAGGCTGTTTTGGAATCTGTTGCAGACGGAGATACTCTTCCGGCTGATGAGTTTGAAATGGTAGATTTGCTTTCAAGTAAGACTTCTACCGACGTTCCAGCACCGCTTGCAGCACTTAAGGACAAGGAAACAAGATTTACAAATGTCTGCGATAAAGAAGATATGGCTCGGTTTGTTCTTAATACTTTGGGTGTAAAATAATGTCGCTCTGGGTTTTGGGCGATACTCATTTGTCGTTCGGTGTTGATAAGCCGATGGATATTTTCGGAGGCTGGAGTAATTACGTCGAGCGGCTTGAAAAAAATTGGCGGGAGCTTGTCGATGAAAATGATACGGTGCTGCTTGCCGGCGATATATCATGGGGAATGACGCTGGAGCAGGCACTTCCGGATTTTCATTTTATTGATAAGCTTCCCGGCAGAAAAATTATCATGAAGGGTAACCACGATTATTGGTGGGGTACCGTAGGAAAGATGACACGCTTTCTCAATGATAACAATATTAATACAATATCGTTTTTGTTTAATAATGCTTATCGAGTAGGAAATATTTCGGTTTGCGGAACAAGAGGCTGGTTCTACGATGCGCATGAGTCTCATGACGAAAAGGTCATAGCGCGGGAGATCGGCAGATTGAAAATGTCATATGAATTGGCAAATACGCTCGGTGGGGAAGTGGTTGCTTTTTTGCATTATCCCCCCGTGTATGCCGGTAAAGAGTGTCCGGAAATAATGCAGGCACTTCTCGATATTGGGGTAAAACGCTGCTATTACGGTCATTTACACGGAAAGCGTAACCATTCGCTGGCGGTTACCGGGTTGTATAAGGGCATAGATTTTTATCTGATATCAGGTGATTATGTACAATTCAAGCCTATTCCGGTGACAGAGCCGAATATATTTACAGAAAATTCATAAATTGTATAGATTTATTCTTTGTTTTATGGTATAATAAAAAAGATACCCGAATATTTTTGAGGGTTGTTCCAAAAGTCGGATTGATCGCAGCTAAAATTTTGCGATTACTGTATTTTCAGATGCATGTCACACACCAAATATAGTAAACGTCATAAAAAATTCCTATTAAATATTGAGATTAGTTCGGATAGAGTAGTTGTTGTATAGCTCAAAGCTATTAGCTCAAAGTTTAAAGCTTGAAGACCGGTAGCTTTCGGTAACAACAGCTTTGAGCTTTGAACTTTGAGCTTTGAGCTAAATAGGCTAATTCTAATGTCGTTTACTATAAATGTACTTATGAGGCGGCGTTGTGAAGAAATCTGAAAGACATATGACTTTTTACAGCAGTCCGATAATGACCGTTTCATTTATAAGAGAGGAATAGAGAAAAATGAATTTGAAAAATGTCACAGAGGTTGAAACAAACAGAGTTGAGCTTGAGATAGAGATAGACGCAGAGACGTTTAAAAAGGCTGTCAATAATGTTTACAGAAGACAAGTAAAGGATATTAATATCCCCGGTTTCAGAAAGGGTAAGGCTCCCCGCGCCGTTATCGAGAAGATGTATGGCAAAGAGGTATTCTATGAGGACGCAATGAAGGATATATATCCCGATGCGGTTGAAGACGCTGTAAACGAGGCAGGTCTTCGTGCTGTTCCCGACAATGTTGACCTTGAAGTTGTTGAAGTGTCAGAAAATGGATTTACGTTTAAGGTGAAGATAACTACATACCCTGTTGTTACAATCGAAAACTACAAGGGCATTGAGATCGAAGTCGTTTCCGATGAAGTTACAGACGAAAAGGTTGAGGAGAAGATCTTGAGTGAGCGCAGAAAAGCAGGCAGCATCGAGACGATCACTGACAGACCTGTTCAGGACGGCGACACGGCTGTTATCGACTTTGAAGGCTTCAAGGACGGCGAGCCTTTCGATGGCGGCAAGGGCGAGATGTACAGCCTTGTTATCGGCAGCGGCAGTTTTATCCCCGGTTTCGAGGATCAGCTGATCGGTCACAGCACGGACGAAGAGTTTACAATTAACGTAACATTCCCCGAGGAGTACACTGTTCCCGAGCTTGCAGGCGCGCCGGCTGAATTCAAGGTGAAGATCCACGAGATTAAGGCGCGTGTTCTTCCTGAACTTGACGATGAGTTTGTACAGGACGTAAGCTCGGAATCCGAGACAGTTGAGCAGTACAGAGAAGAGATTAAGAAGGAGCTCGCCGAGGAGCTTAAGGCACAAAGAGAAACAGATATTTCCAATAAGTGCGCAGACGCTGTTGCAGAACTCGTTTCCGGCGATATTCCGCAGGCTATGTATACAAACAGAGTTACCGATATGCTCAAAGAGATAGACATGAATATGCGCAGACAGGGTCTTGATCTTGAGACATATTTGAAGTATACAGGCATGACAGAGGAACTTCTCCGCGACCAGTATGCCGAGAAGGCAGAGTCACAGGTAAAGCTCAGACTCGGTCTTGAGAAGATCGCAGAGATCGAAAATATTGAAGCAACCGAAGAAGATCTCAACGAAGAGTATCAGAAGCTTGCTGATATGTACAGCATGGATGTTGAGGCTGTTAAGAGACTCGTTCCCGCAGACGACCTTAAGATGGATGTAAGAGTAGACAAGGCTATGGCTATTGTTAAGGAAAACGCAGTGATCAAGTAAGATCGATATAAGGACACAGAGCAGTTAAAAGGTGCAGCTCGGTAGTAATACCGAATTGCCCTTTTGACTGCGATTATCGGTATTTACTTTTTTCATTAACGTGTGACAGAGAGGACAGACAATTATGATACGACCCGAAAAAGATTTAGCCGACTATCTTTATGAGTTGGGCGAAACGGAATATGCCGATATCGTAGTGTCAAGCCGAATGAATGCAATATTGATCGAAAGAAAAGAATCAGATTCAGTACCTGTTGGAAACAGCAAAATTGGCGGTTATCCCGATCTTCCGCCGGAAATAAGTTATCCTATTATGTCCGGATTTTCTGAAGGGGATGATCATTACGCAGAAAGCGCAATGCAGCTTGCAGCTCAGATAAATCTTGCAGATATTCCCGCTTATGACAAAGACGATCTTCTTCCTCATACCGGTATGCTTTATTTTTTCTGGAGCGGAGAAATAATTGATATCAAGCAGAGGGATAGTTTGATACCGGTGCAAAAAGTAATTTACTACAATGGCGATGTTTCGACATTAAAACGCACACCGCCGAGTATTCCATACTATACAAAGTATTTTACGGAAGTATTTGAGGAATCTGCAATTACTTTCAGTTGCGGTACAGATTATGAATGCTTGGGAAATGTGTTGGACTGTGACCAGTATGATGAGATTTCCGAGCTTGCGCCGAATTATGATCTTGACGATCTGTGTTATTCGGATGATAAGATCTTCGGTCACCCGTATGGTGCAAACGCACAGCCGCTTAGAGATAATGATCTGCTTTTACTTCAGTTTGATTATCGTGAAGGCTGTCTTTGGTCTTTGTATTGGGCTATTTCAAATGACGCATTAAAAAGAAGAGATTTCGAAAAAGTAAAATTTTCATTTGATATGGATTAGTCATATAAATTTCAAATACAAATTCAGAATAGCTATATATTTAGAAAAGGAAGGATAATTATGGCATTAGTACCTTATGTAGTAGAACAAACAAGCAGGGGAGAGAGATCATACGATATATACTCCCGCTTGATGAATGACAGAATTGTAATGCTTACAGATGAAGTAAACGATGCGTCTGCAAGCGTAATAGTAGCTCAGCTGCTTTATCTTGAAAGTCAGGATCCCGATAAAGATATCAGTTTGTATATAAACAGCCCTGGCGGCTCCGTTACTGCCGGTATGTCAATTTATGATACAATGCAGTATATTAAATGTGACGTGTCAACAATTTGTATCGGTATGGCAGCATCAATGGGCGCATTTTTGCTTGCAGCCGGCGCAAAGGGTAAAAGAATTTCTTTGCCGAACAGTGAGATTATGATTCATCAGCCGTTGGGCGGCGCAAAAGGTCAGGCTACCGAGATCGAGATTGCTGCTAAACATATTCTTCAGACAAAAAAGAAATTGAATACTATTCTTGCAGAGCGCACCGGCCAGCCATATGAAACTGTTGTTGCCGATACAGAGAGAGATAACTGGATGACTGCCGAAGACGCACTCAAATACGGTCTTATTGATAAGATTATCGAGCATAGATAATAATTATGAATTAGTGTTATTCAGCGTTGACCGTTGCTGAAATAATGCAGAGCATTGAAGGGAGCATTTGTTTTCATGCCGAGCAGAAACAATAATAACAGAAGAGTTACCTGTTCATTCTGCGGAAGAACGCAGGACGAAGTTGCAAGAATGATCGCGGGAAATGACGTATATATTTGCGACAGCTGTGTAAAGCTTTGCGGGTCGATTCTTGATGAAGAAAAGTCCACAAAAGGCAAAAAAATCGGCAAGGCAAAAGGCGGTGCCCCCGAGATTAATCTGATCAAGCCAGAGGAAATGAAAAAATACCTCGATGAGTATGTAGTGGGGCAGGACGAGGCGAAAAAGACGCTGTGTGTGGCTGTGTATAATCACTATAAGCGCATTATGGCGAGAGACAGCGGCGATGATATCATAGATAAAAGTAACGTTGTGCTGTTGGGACCTACGGGCGTTGGTAAAACGCTGCTTGCGTCAACGCTTGCCAAGGCACTTGATGTTCCGTTTGCGATTGCAGATGCGACAACTCTCACAGAAGCGGGTTATGTCGGAGAAGATGTTGAGAATATTTTACTGCGCTTGATACAGGCTGCTGATAACGATGTTGAGAGAGCAGAGCAGGGAATAATCTACATTGACGAAATAGACAAGATCGGCAGAAAGTCCGAGAATCCGTCCATAACTCGAGATGTAAGCGGTGAGGGCGTTCAGCAGGCACTTCTAAAAATCGTTGAGGGAACCCAGGCTAATGTTCCGCCTCACGGAGGAAGAAAGCACCCGCAGTCGGATTATATTAAGATTAATACAAAGAATATTCTGTTTATTTGCGGCGGTGCCTTTGACGGTCTTGAGAAGATTGTGGAAAAGCGCAAAGGTTCTTCATCATTAGGTTTCGGAGGCGAGGTACACAGTAAGGAAGAGTTTTTGAAATCAGATTGGATGAGCGATGTTGTGTCTCACGATCTTGTGAAATTCGGACTTATTCCGGAACTTGTGGGCAGACTTCCTGTTATTGCGTCGCTGCATGGTCTGGATGAAGAGTCGCTTATTTCTATATTGACAGAGCCTAAAAACTCGATTATTTCTCAGTATAAGCGTCTGTTTGATATGGACGGCATTAAGCTGCGTTTTACAGATGACGCGCTTAAAGCTATTGCCGGAAAGGCTATCAAACAGGAGACAGGCGCGAGGGGACTTCGTTCCATTATGGAAGGTGTATTGGGTGAGCTGATGTTTACGTCACCGTCTGATGAAACAATCACAAAGATAACAATAACAGCTGACTGTGTAAATGGACTTGATGTTGCCGATATAGAGCGCGATTTGTCAAAGAGAGTGAAGAATATTGGTGGAGAAAGCAGCGATTCTGCATCGTAAAATATCATTTTACTAAAAATCAGACATACCCGCAGATTATTGCGGGTATTATTCGACACGTCCTTTTTGTTCAATATTTTCTTGTGAGATATGTACAAAATGGGACGTGTCAATGTAGTTTATGTAATATTTACTATATGTTTAATGAAAAGGAGACGAGTACATGGAGAATAATAATAGATTACCCGAAAAAATGCAGGATATTGAGAATTATACTGCCGAAGATTTGGGAAAGCTTCCTGTTATTCCATTGAAGGGCTTGTCTATATTTCCATATTCAATGGTGCAGCTCGAGGTTGCGAGACCGGTAAGTATCCACGCCATTACAAGTGCAATGAATTCGTCCCGAAAAATATTTGCGGTCGCACAATTAAATCCGGTGCAGAATAATCCGAAATCCGACGATCTTTATAAGATTGGTACTGTCGCAAAGATAATTCAAATGACGCGGCAGGCAGATGAGTCGCTCAAGGTCGTATTGGAAGGTGAATGCCGCGCCGTTGCCTACGATTATGAGATCCATAAATCCGAGATCCATGCGAATATTGTTTCGTACATTCCTATCAAACGTGACTATACAAACGAAGAAATAGCGTCTATGGGTGTGCTGAAGCAGGTTTTCAGCGAATACACCGAGATAGATACAAAAACTCCAAAAGATGTGGGACTTAGAATAGGACTGGAACACGATCCGGGAAAACTTTCCGATTTTATTGCGTCAAACTCAATTCGTGATTTCGAAGCGAAGCAGCTTATTCTTGAATTGTTTTCACTAAAAGAGCGTATTCAGACATTGACTGTGATGCTGCGTTCCGATGTTGAAATACTAAAGCTGCAGCAGAAAATAATGGAAAGCACAGCTACTAAGATGGACGATAACCAGCGAGAGTTCTTTTTGAGGGAGCAGATCAGGTCTATTCGTGAGGAACTTGGTGAGGAAGAACTAGACGAAGATGTCGAAAATCTGCTGAAAGCCGTTAGGGATCTGAAAGCACCCGATGAAATTAAGCAGCAGCTTTTTAAGGAGTGCAGCCGCCTAAGACGTATGATGGACAGTTCTCAGGAGGCGTATACGCTGCGCACTTATATAGAGACATGCTTGGAATTGCCCTGGTCAGAATCTACAAAGACAAATATTGATATTAAGTCTGTTGAGAGAACGCTGAATTCCAATCATTATGGGCTTAAAGAGGTGAAGGAGAGAATTCTGGAGTATTTGGCTGTACGTAAGCTAATGCCGGAAACTAAAGGTCAGATCATTTGTCTTGTGGGTCCTCCCGGAGTCGGTAAAACATCAATTGCCCAGTCAATAGGCGCGGCAATAAACCGTAAGGTGGAGCGCATTGCACTGGGCGGCGTACACGATGAGGCGGAAATACGAGGTCATAGGCGCACATATGTGGCAGCAATGCCCGGCAGAATAATTTCTGCCATAAAGGCATCAGGCGTTAACAATCCGCTCATTATTCTTGACGAGATAGATAAATTGGGCAGTGATCATAGGGGAGACCCTACAAGCGCACTTCTTGAAGTGCTTGACCCGGAACAAAACCATACATTTAAAGACCATTACATAGATATGGCATTTGATCTCAGCAATGTTATGTTTATTACAACCGCAAACGATCAGTCCGAGATTCCGTCTGCTCTCCGTGACAGAATGGAAGTTATCGAGCTTAGTTCATATACGCGTGAGGAAAAATTCAATATTGCGAAAAAGCATTTGATACCAAAGCAGATTACAAATACAGGTTTGCTAAAATCACAGATCACTTTTACACCGGCAGCAATTTATTCTATAGTTGACGGCTATACTTCCGAGGCAGGAGTAAGAGAGTTGGAACGTAAGATCGCAGCTGTCCTCAGAAAGATGGCTAAGAAGTGCGCTGAAAATGACTGTGACAGAGAGATGGAATTCAGAGTGGACGGCAAGAATATTGAAGAATATCTCGGCGTTCGTAAGTATAAAGATGACACTCTTGCAGATGATCACACTGTCGGATATGTAAACGGTCTTGCATGGACGGCAGTCGGAGGCGTTACACTTCCGATAGAGGCAGTTGTTGTGCCCGGAGACGGAAAGATAACTATAACCGGTTCGCTTGGCGATGTAATGAAAGAGTCTGCAAAGATCGCTGTAACTTGTGTGCGTGACCGCGCGCAGTTACTTGACATTGCGGATGATTTTTACAATCAGCTGGATATACATATCCATGCGCTGGAAGGCGCAGTGCCGAAAGATGGTCCGTCTGCCGGTATTACAATGACGACCGCGCTTGTGTCGGCTTTGACAAAAAAGCCTGTGAACAAATATGTTGCAATGACGGGCGAAATATCACTTCGCGGAATGGTTCTGCCGATCGGCGGATTGAAGGAGAAGGCGATGGGTGCATATAAGGCGGGAATTCGCATAATGATCATTCCGAAGAAAAATGAGCCTGATATGAGCGAAATTGATGACACGATCAAAGAGAAGATAAATATTATACCGGTTGAGACGATTGACGAAGTATTTGAGATTGCGTTTTCTCTTGACGACACATATGTGAAAAAGCTCCCCGAAAAGAAAAAGCCCGGGCGCAGAAAAAAGACTGCAGAAAGCAGTGCAGTTAACACGTCTGCACCCATTAACGGAAATTAAGTGAGGTGCAGATCAGTGAATTTTAATAATGCAGAGTTTGAATTTGCTGTAGGTTCACCGTCACAGCTAAAGGCGTCTCAATTGCCGGAGGTCATTTTTTCGGGCAGGAGCAATGTTGGCAAGTCATCACTAATCAATAAGCTTGTGAATCGCAAATCGCTTGCGAGAGTCAGCGCGACCCCCGGCAAGACGGCAACTATAAACTTTTTCAGAGTCGATAAGTTTCATCTTGTTGATCTGCCGGGATATGGTTATGCAAAGGTATCGCAAAGTGAGAAAAAACGCTGGGCTGCGCTTATGGAGGGCTATTTTGCACAGGCACGCAAGTTTGCTCTGGTTGTCCAAATAGTAGACTTCAGACACGCACCCTCTAAGGACGATATGGATATGATCACATACCTTCATGAAACCGGAGCGCCGTTTATTATTGTGCTGACAAAAAAAGACAAGCTGAAAAAGACGCAGCTGCTTGAAAGACGCAAGGCATTGGAAACAGAACTTAAGGGTTTTGAGGACGTTCCTAAATATGAGTTTTCGGCAGTTACCGGAGATGGTGTTGAGGAACTGAGAAAATGTATTGAAAACAGCGTTCTGGCATGTGAATAAATGATAGGTTGAGGAGATTGTATAACATGCAATCGTTCTATATTGATGATGTAATAGTATTTTTGATATTTGTGGTAATAGCATTTATTATCCCGATAACATTAACTATCTGGAATATATATAATTGTGTATCGAGGAAACCGAAGCATGAAAAGTTGATATCCTCACTGACGGTGTTTGTCGGAGGGATTTTTTATCTGGGATTACATGCATTAGAATATGAAGAAGCAGGCGATTGGAATGAGGCGATATATACAATTCAATATCACTACAGTTTATCACCAAGGTATTGGGCGGTTGAATGGATTGTTATTATAGGTTTTATAGGATACTTTATACTTTTGTACGCAGATGTTGAAAATCTGCCGCCTTTGATAGCCGTATTATCAATTTGCGTGTTGATCCTTATGAACGTTTTTCAACTGGTATATGCTGTTCAGCTCAGTAAAAATATCAGCGGTATAGGTTATCTTCTCTATGTTTATCATGCGAATATCCTTATCCTATCAGCAAGAATAATTCAAAGACATATGAAAGAAGAAGTGGAGATATTCAGAAATAGAATTTCTGAAGGTGGAAACAGAAAAAACATAAACTCTCTTTTTTACAAAATCGACAGCCTATCCAAATATTCTATATGCATATTTATTGCATTGTTTTTTGTTATAGCAGTGATCGAAATCATACTTGTGCTCATTGGACAAGGAATTGATGCACCAATCAAAGTATTTACCGACACTGCCGATTGGACTTTTTCAAAGCAAATTCCGCCGCCGACGGCAGAATATGAGGGGCATTATCTGTGTACTGTTGCTGCCGGCGGACACAGTAAAGTTGTAAAGCCGCTCAGACTTGGAACAAGAAGGAATGCAACGATTATTGTTAATCGTCAGCTATGTATTGCCAATGCATTTGAGGAAATGCTGCAGGAGCGTGTTCCGGGACTGCATAGGCGGATCAGATATTTTTATGATACATATGGGTATCCTGTTTCAAAGAAAATTTCAACTCCCTTAAGATCAGATTTGGTTTATTATATTATGAAACCATTGGAATGGATATTTCTTGTTTCTCTGTACATGATTGATCCGCGGCCGGAGAAGAGAATAGCGAGACAATATCCCTATAAGGGAATGTAAAAAGGCACTGTGAAAAACAGTCGCCCCAAAAACAAAGGCACATAACCGAAAAAATAGACGGTTATGTGCCTTTACATGGTACAATAGATTTAAATTAAATTATTTAATCAACAATAGGTGCCGAAAATTTCTCGAATGCTTCAATTATGCGAGGATGCTTGATTACAAAATGTATGGTGGGTGATTTGTTTTTTGAAACAATGACCTGCTTGTCTTTTACAATCGTAATGTTAATATTTCTGAAGCTTAGATATTCATTGATTGTCAGGGAGCAGTTGCTGTGTGTTTCGACAAACTGCTGTGTTAGCTGCAGATGTTTCATGTATTCTTCATAGGTATACTCGATATCACGATCGAGAAATAATTCCGGAATAAACAGCGTTGGCGGTGCCTTTTGAAAATCTTCCTCGGTGAATTTGGGTATAATAAGAGATACTTTATTTTCTCTCAAAAGTGTTTCTGTTAATTTGCGGCTATGATCCAAAAATCTAAGGATCGTATCAATGCTCTCTTCATTTGTGGAGTTTCGTTTCAGCATACTTCTCGCAAGCTCGTCCGAAATTGTGAAACCGGGCAGGCACCCGAATATATTTTTCCTTTCGCCCGATGTGGAATAAGAACTGTTAAGAAAAATATAAAACTCTGATCTTTTTGCTGCGTTGTATATTTCCATGAGAGGATATGCCGTTTTCAGAAGCTGTTCCGCTTTTTTTCGGTAATACTGCATATCGTCTTTATTTTTGTAGAGACAGTATCTGCCTTCGTTTAAATGTCCCGCAATTGCGTCTCCCCAAAGAGCGGCCGCACCCGATACTTTTATTTGACTCAAAAGACTTGAACCGTTTACTTCTTTTATATAGTACGGTGAGATTTGCCCTGTCATATACATCGGTACCCAGCTTTCAAGACCGAGGAGCATTTCATTAAACGGTCTGTTCAGGTTGTGTATCATATTCAAATGCAGACCTTTTTTCAGCATCATAGCCGTACCGTACATCCATTTTTTTGAAAATTCCTGATCCTGCGCCATTTCTGCCATAGGCATTTCACTGTACATTATTATATCTTCCATTGAGTCTGACGTCATGGTTGCTTTTATAAAATCAAGCTCCGCTTCACGCATTTGCTCAATACCGAAATATTTCTTTGAAGACGGCAGCTGAAATGTTATAGCACAGACAGTCATCTTGTCAAAGCTTATGACCTTTATATATTCTTCAAGATCGAAATTGTCAAGACTTTGAAGAAATTTTTTGAATGGATCTTCAGAATGAAAAGACGCACCCGATACAAGCCAATTCTTAATAATTTTGGAGCATTTGAACTGATTATCAAGCTCCTCTGCGTTTTGTCCGATAACCGGAATAATATCGGAAACAAGATTTTCGTTTATCGCTTTTTTCGCAAAGATCATAGCGATATCTTCAACGAATTTGAAAATATCAGCGGGTTTTCGGCTGCCTGCCTTTATTCTAGAAATATATGACGTATCGTATTTCATATTTTTTGCAAGGCTCACGTTGCTTATTTCAAGTATGTCAAGCAGCTGATTCATCTTGTAAAGAAAACTGTCATAGTCAAAATTTGTCTTAGTATTTATCGATGAATTCAGCGTTTCCCGTATGGTATCTTCATTGAGATCGATGTTATTTGATTGTGCCGTTATATAAATCCCCTTTGAAAGCTTGTCTATCTGTTCACTGTTTTTTTGGGGCGTTCTTTCTCCGCTTTTGTATCTGGCGATAGTTTTCAAGGAAAGTCCGGAAGCAGCAGAAAGCTCTGCATTTGTACAACCTATAACGTCTAAATATTTTTTTAAATTTTCGCTAAACATAAGTCACTGCTCCTTATGTATAAATTATACATAACACAAAAAAACATTGTCAATATATTAAGTTTGAATAAGACCGCAGATGTCATTGACATTTTGTGGTCTGATCTTTTTTCTCTTCATTTCACATGATATAATGGAAATATCCAATAATAGTTTGGATATTTATGTTTTATTGACATAATTGACAAATCAGTTTTGTGATAAATCAAGAGGAGGATGATCGCGTACATAAATAAAAACGCATTGAAAAAGGAGGAGTTAATTTATCTGTAAAAATGACGCCATTAGCTCAATAACTCAACAAAAATTAAAGAAAGGATTGATCAGTCTATGAAACAAAGAAAGCTGTTGGCTTTGATTCTTGCTTTGGTTATGGCGGGCGGAACGGTTCCTACAACCGCACTTGCAGCACAAACAAGTGACTCCGCCGAAATCATACCTGAAAGCAGTTCAATTTCGGACAAGTCTTTGAGTACTGAAGTATCCAAACTTCCGGAAGTGTCGGCGGAAACATTCGGAGATTTTGAATACACGATTGATACGTCATTAGATGAGATTACCATAACAAAGTACACCGGTTCGGATGTAAACGTCACTATCCCGAGTGAGATTGAGGGCTACCCCGTAACAAAAATCGGAAACCGCGCTTTTCAAAATATGCCTAAGCTTGTAACGGTCACTATCCCGGACGGAATAGTAATGATCGATGAATATGCTTTTTACGGCTGTGAAAGACTTGAATCGGCAGATATGCCTGATTCGGTTGAAACTGTCGGAACGGGAGTATACGAGGGCTGCGTAAAGCTTTCGTCATTCCACTATCCAAAAAATTGGAAAAATAAAGTGCCTGATTGGGCATACGGCAATATTTTGAGAAACTGTGAAAAAATCACCTCCGTAACTATACCCGAAGGCGTAGAGAGCATTCCCGCTCGCGCATTTGAAGGTGCTAATTATCTTAAGAGTGTGACTCTTCCTTCAACATTAAAGACGATAGGAAATAACGCATTTGTTGACTGCACCGGTATTACGTCTTTCAATTTGCCTGATTCCGTTACCCAAATAGGTACGAGAGCTTTTATGGGCTGCACAGGCATAAAAGATATTGAGTTGCCGGATTCACTCGAAACACTTGGCGAGCGTGCATTTGAGGGCTGTAATAAGCTTGAAAATGTTTCATTCAATGATGGTTTGATAACAATAGGCTATGCTGCATTCTACAATTGCGAAAGATTGAAAGCAGCTGAGCTGCCCGACAGCGTAGAGGAAATCAGCGGCTATGCATTCGAAAACTGCAAAAAGCTGACAAGTTTCCACTATCCGCTGAATCTTGAAAAAGCGGGAGAAGGTATTTTCCAAAATGCCGAATCACTCACATCGATAACAGTTCCGGAAGGAATAACAACACTTACCCCTTACATTTTTGACAGAGCTAATTATCTTTCTTCCGTAGAACTTCCTTCAACACTTACAACGATTGGCAGCAGAGCTTTCAGATACTGCTCCGCTCTTAGTGAGATTACTGTTCCCGATTCGGTAAAGAAGATTGAAGAAGAAGCTTTCAAAGCCTCCGGTCTGAAGAAAGTTAAACTGCCCGAAAAGATCGACAAGATCGAAACCTGTACCTTCCAGGAGTGCAGAAGCCTTACATCAGTCGAATTTCCAAGCGAGCTTATAACTGTAGGTTATGGCGCATTCGATCAGTGCGAAAGACTTACAAGCGTTGATCTGCCCGATACTGTAGAAGTAATTGACAGATATGCATTCTCAAACTGCAAGAAGCTTGAGAGTTTCCATTATCCTTTGAACTGGGAGACCGTATCGGATTATGAAGGTCGTATCTTCCAGAATGACGAGTCCCTTACAACGATTACAGTTCCCGAAGGCGTCAAAGCTGTTCCGAACTTTGCATTTGACAATGCTAACTATTTGACAACAGTTGTTCTTCCGTCTACACTCACAAAGATAGGCACCAGAGCTTTCAGAAGCTGCACAAGCCTTGAATCTGTAGAGTTGCCTGCTTCTCTCAAAACAATCGGTGAAGAGGCATTCAGATATTCCGGATTGAAGACAGTATCACTTCCCGAATCAATCGAAAAGATCGAAAACCGTGTTTTTGAAAATTGCGCAGGTCTTACAGAGGTTAAATTCCCCAGCAAGCTTAAATCAATAGGCTACGCGTCATTCGAAGGCTGCGAAAAGCTTACAAGTGCGGCTCTGCCTAACACGGTAGAATTTATCGACAGCTATGCATTCGAAAACTGCAAGAAGCTTAATAGCTTTACTTATCCGATGAGTCTTGAAAGGACCGGAGAAAACATTTTCGCTAACGATCAGGAGCTTACGTCGATAACAATTCCCGAGGGCGTTAAAGCTATTCCCGAGTATATGTTTGATGACGCCAATTATCTTGAGTCTGTCAAACTTCCGTCTACATTGACTTCTATCGGAAAAAGAGCTTTCAGTTACTGCGCAAAGCTCAGTGAAGTGGATATTCCTGATTCTGTCAAGACGATCGGCGATGAGGCGTTCAGATCAACTTCGTTAAAGACAGTTAAGCTTCCCAAGTCACTCGAGACCATAAATTCATGCGCATTCCAGGAGTGCAAAGCTCTTGAGACTGTACAGTTCCCAAGCAATCTTAAAACAGTGGGTTATGGCGCATTTGATCGCTGTGTAAATCTTGCAGCTGTGGAGCTGCCCGATTCCGTAACTACCATTGGCAGATACGCATTTTCAAACTGCAAAAATCTTACAAGTTTCCATTACCCCACAAAATGGGAAAGCGTTATTGATAATTATGAAGGCAAAATATTTGAAAATGACGAATCTTTGACTACAATAACCATTCCGGATGGCGTTAAAAATATCCCCAACTATGCATTTGACGGTTCGAATTATCTTGTAACTGTTAATCTTCCGTCATCGATAGCAAATATCGGAAACGGAGCTTTCCGCCGCTGCGAACGCATGAAGGAAATTACTATACCTCCAACGATAAACAACATAGGCGACAACGCATTTGAATCCTGTCCGATACTTACGATCTATTGTCCTAAGTATATCAATCCTGTTATAGGCTTTATTGATAACAAGATAAATGTAGTTTCAAATGAAGATCAGCGTCTTGACACTCCGAAGGTATTGGATCCTACGCAGAGCAGCTATACACTGTATTCGGGTTCGAAGATCACGGTTAATTGCTCCTATACAATAAAGAATTCCGTTTTCGGCAACGTATCCGATCTTTCGGTAAAATTCTACATTCCATACGGCGCAATGCTTTCAGACGGCTCTTTGTATGTTGACAAACAGCTTTGCACCGATTTCAAGGAAGATGACAACCATATCACTATTCCTGTTTCAAAGAGAACAGGTAAGATCACATTCTCACTTGAAACAGAATCCGATTGTCAGCTCCAGTCTTATGCAATACTTAACTATAGACTCGGCAGCAACGACAGCTTTGACATTATCGACATCGTAAACGAGGATTACGAGCTTATCACTCTCAATGCCGAGGATATCATTTCTTCGTCAAGCATTGATGTATCCGGTATTGCCTCCCCTGACAAAGAAGTCTCACTTTATGTAAACGGCACATTGAAATCAACTGTTCAAGCTAACAAGGCCGGCAACTACAATGCTGTTCTTGATCTCGGTTACCTCTTCGAGGGCGAACAAGTCAATATCCGCGCCGACATGATAGACAAAAACGGTGAAACACTTTCCGCTCAGAAGCTTGTAAAGTATTCGGCATATGCACCGGAGCTTACTGCATTTAATATGGAGTACAACGGCTTGGGATACAATCTGCTTTCGGGCAAAAAGCACAATGTTACGTTTGTACTTGAAGCTCCTCATAAACCCACTCCGTTCAAGTTCACTGCAAAATATAAGAACGCAGAGAATATCGAGAGAGTTTATATCACAAGCACACGTAATCAGGTAACAAAGAAAATGATCGCAGTATACGACAAGAATACCGATGAGTTTGTTGCTCAGGGCTATTTCGACAACAACGATCATGATTATGTACCCGGAAAAATCGGCGTTCAGTATCTTGAAAAAGGCACAGGCGAGAAATACAGCTTGAATGACCTTAGCAGCATCTACTCCACCGAAATAATTCCCGACGTTCTTAAAAATGCCGATAACGAATTAACTGTTAACGAAGATAATTTCAAACAGCTGGTTATCACATCAGAAGACGGAGATAAGATCACTTACACATGCGAAAAATTGACATTGGATCAGTTTAAGAAAGAGTATGAGTCAACACACAGATTCACAAGAAAAGCAGGCAACAATGCCGTTGGAATAGCCAAAGACCTTATCGACTATGGCTGGGAATCTTTCACTGAAGGCGATGTTACAACATACGCCTATTTCGACAAAAATGCAAATGCTAATCAGACGATTGCATGGAACTATCAGACTCAAAATGATTATGTAGAGAAAGAAACGATCAGCTTTGGCAATATGAGCCTCAAGAAGATCGAACTTCTCACTGTATCGGAAGACGATGTAATGCGTCTGTTGAACCTCGGTCTTAATTATGCACGCACCGAAAAGACAGAATATATCTATCTTAACGGATATACTATCGATTACAATTCGGCTAAGAACGATATTATGTCTTCGTCACTCTCATCAGCAGAGAAAAACAGGAAGCTTGAATATCTCAACGAGCTTAGAAGAATAGCTATAGAACTTACAAGCTCCAAGCTCATCGGTTCATACATCAAAAATATAGCAGGTATGAAATTCGACAAATATGATGTGCTTACACTCCCGATCTACATCTATGTTAATATAGATGACGGTGGTTCGCAGAATCCGGGAGGCGGAGTTGAATCGCCTGATACCCCAACGGAGACCGATGATAACGCAGACGGCGGTTCGGATATGACTGATCTTGCAACCGGAACAACATCGTTTGTAGGAAATTGCCTGTCGTTCTCGATCGACCCGAGCGGTATTATCTATGAGGCAGTTGTTTCCAACAGAGTTCCTAACGCTACTGTTACGGCATACTGGATTCCGTTTGACGAGAACAACCCGTCATTCTGGGACAGCCCCGATGAATCAAAGGCTATTATCTGGGATGCAAACGAATACAGCCAGGTGAACCCGCTTACTACCGACGCAGATGGTAACTATGCGTGGGACGTTCCCGAAGGCTGGTGGAAAGTTGTAGTTGAGAAAGAAGGCTATGGAACGAACTCGTCAGACTGGATGACAGTTCCTCCGCCGCAGACAAACGTAAATATTGAGCTTGTTTCGAAGGCTGCTCCGAAGGTGGAGAATGTTGAAGTAAACGGCAAAACAGTTACCGTTACATTTGATAAGTATATTGATCCCGCAACGGCTTCCGGAATGAAGCTTACCGACAGCAAGGGCAACAATATTGAGTATGCTCTTGACTATGCAAAGAGTGAAACAAATGCGGAAGGCACAGTTTATGCAAAGACATTCAAACTTGTTCTTGATAAAGACCCCAATGCACTCACTCTTAATGTACCGGACACTGTAAAAAGCTACAGCGGCGTTTCGGTAACTGCATACAATAAGGAGATCAAAAACGCCAATTCTGATCCCACACCGGGTACAGATCCCACACCGGGTACTGATCCTACACCAGGTACAGATCCTACACCGGGTACAGATCCTACACCGGGTACAGATCCTACGCCGGGTACTGATCCCACACCGGGCACTGATCCCGAAAAACCGATTGGCAATCTTGGTGACATGGATAACGACGGTACTATCACATCGGGCGACGCACTGACAATACTTCGTGCAAGCGTTATGCTGACAACTCTCACGCCCGAACAGAAAATACTTGCTGATATCGACAACGACGATACCATCACATCGGGTGATGCACTTGCAGTTCTGCGCAGCAGCGTAGGTCTGCCTGCCAATGATAAAATTGGTAAACCCGTAGCTAAAAAATCATAATTACAATCACAAACTTGACCCTGTCTTCAATCGAAGGCGGGGTCATTTCGCCCGTAAATAAGGCTGCGATTAAATTCATTTGTGGGGCTGCTCGCCCCACACCCTCGGCAGCTTTTTTGAAAAAAAGCTGCGCAAAAAACTTTCTATTAATCTATAAATGAGCAAAAAAGTAAAAATGCACAAAACTGAAGTTTGATAGAGCATAGCATAAAGTTTTCGCCAAGCCTTTTTCAAAA
>CADCOF010000023.1 GCA_902802975.1 uncultured Ruminococcus sp.
AGAGAAATGAAATTCGTTCGATAGAGAACTTTTGTATTCTGAATAGTTACAATTATTGTATCGAAATTCCAACCGCTCAGGTAGAATAAATTTCGAGAGACCGGTATGAAAATTTCAGAAAATAATGAAAAAGATGTTGATTTTTATACGAGAGTTGGTTATAATATAGTAATATATACAATTTTACAATCTGTGATGAAGAGAGGGGTAACGATGGCTGCATTTAGAAAACACTATCAGGACTATGAGGAACTTTGTGAGCTTCTTGATAAGAATCCCGGGGATTATGACCGCGAAAAAATCGAACGTGCATATCGCTTGGCTGAAAAAATGCACGGAGACCAGAGACGAGTTTCCGGTGTGCCGTACATCCTTCACCCAACGAGTGTTGCGTGTATAATTGTTGATCTCGGTATGGACACCGACTCTGTTGTTGCTGCTTTGCTGCACGATGTGGTTGAGGATACACCGGTTACTCTTGATGAGCTGAAAGCTGATTTCGGCAGCGATGTGGCTCACCTTGTGGATGGTGTAACGAAAATCAGTAAGATCGCATATACCGAAAAAGAAGAGCGTCAGGCCGAAAACGTAAGAAAAATGCTCATCGCTATGGCTGATGACATTCGCGTTATTATCATTAAGCTTGCCGACCGACTTCACAATATGCGCACGATTGATTGTATGCGCGAGCAAAAGAGGAGAGACATTGCGCTTGAAACAATGGAGGTCTTTGCTCCGATAGCCCATCGTCTCGGAATTAAGGCTATCAAAGATGAGATGGAAGACCTTTCTCTTCAGTATCTCGATCCTATCGGATATAAAGAAATCGAAACGTATCTTGAAAACAATATATCAGATGGACAGAGTTTTATTAATAAAATAATTTTACAAATCAGAGATCGCGTTTCACAAGGTATCGATAATGCGATTGTAAGCGGCAGGGTCAAGAGTATTCACGGAATTTACAAGAAATTGATTGTTCAGGGAAAGTCGCTGCGTGAGATTTACGATATTTATGCTGTGAGGGTCATTGTTGAGACGGTTTTTGACTGTTACAATGTGCTTTGTATTGTTCACGACATGTTCCAGCCGATACCAAGCCGCTTTAAAGATTATATTTCCACACCGAAGCCCAACTATTACCGTTCGCTTCACACAACTGTTATAGGTAGGGACGGCGTGCCTTTCGAAGTGCAGATACGTACCCGCGAAATGCACATGACGGCGGAATACGGTATTGCTGCCCACTGGAAATACAAGCTGGGTATCACTGACAAAAGTTCAATGGACGAACAGCTTGCGTGGGTTCGGAAGATGCTTGCAAATCAGGAAGATAACCACGATCCAACCAGACTTATCAAGGACATAAAGACCGATCTGTCAAGCGACGAGGTGTTTGTATTTACTCCCAGGGGAAAGATCATTAATCTGCCGCTCGGGTCTACCGTTATAGATGTGGCTTATGCTATTCACAGCGAGGTAGGAAACCGAATGCTCGGCGCAAAGGCCAATTATCGGATAGTGCCGATAGATTATGTTGTAAAGACAGGCGATATCATAGAGATACTTACCGGAAAAGAAGGCTCGGTGGGTCCGTCGAGAGATTGGTTAATGATCGTAAAGACCAGTGAGGCGCGCACCAAGATTCGCCAGTGGTTCAAACGCGAGAAACGTGATGAAAACATTGCGCTTGGTAAAATCGAGTTCGAAAAGGAATGCAAACGCAACGGCATTGATCTTAAAGAGCCTGACTTGACGCGTATGATGGAGCCTATCCTCAAGAAGAAAAATATTCCCAATATGGAAAATTTCTATGCGTCGATCAGTTATGGCGGCACTGTACTTTGGAAACTTCTTCCGAGAATGAAAGAGGAATATCTCAAAATCGCAGCGGAGCGTGATTCGCAGAATACAGATAAAACAGATAAAGACAACGTTGTTGTTCCGTTTACCGATGAAGAGCAGACTCCCGTTTCGTCCAAGAGCGGAGTTATTATAGATGATATGGACGATGTTGATATCAAGCTCGCAAAGTGTTGTACGCCTCTTCCCGGCGACGAAATAATTGCCTTTATCACAAAGGGACACGGTATTTCCGTTCACACACGTTCATGTAAGAATGTGCCCGAAAATATTGAATTATGTGATGATCCGAATCGCTGGGTAAAAGCGCGCTGGGCTAACACGATCAATACGTATTTCCGCACGGATATCGAGGTCAGCGCGTATGACAGAACCGGTCTTGTAGCCGACCTGTCCGGGCAGCTCGGAAATATGAAGATTCATATCCATAATATGAGTTCGCGTTCTTTTGGAGATGGCAAGGCAATTGTGCGTTTCAATATCACAGTTCGTGATAAATCTCATCTTCGTGATATACTCTCACGTCTTGGCGGTGTTAACGGTGTTATATCCGTTGAGCGTATGGGTGTGAACGTTGGTATTACTAATGCATGATGAGTGTTGAGAGTGGAGAGTTGAGAGTGGAGTGTTGAGAGTGGAGTTGTTTGCAGGCGAAACTCAACGCTCGGAGCATTCTGTAATGTTAAATGAAATTTACTACAGTTGTAGTCAGAAAAGGATCGTATAGTATGAAAGCAGTTGTACAAAGAGTATCCCATGCCGAGGTGAAAATCGAAGGTGCAGTTCACGGGAGGATTGACGTTGGGTTTTTGGTGCTGCTCGGCGTTGGGAAAAACGATTCGGAACATGAGGCGGACATTTTGGCGTCGAAAATAGCGGGCTTGCGTGTATTTACCGATGAGAATGACAAGATGAATCTTTCACTCGAAAATATAGGCGGCAGTGTGCTTGTTATTTCCAATTTTACGCTCTATGCAGATTGTTCCCATGGAAAACGTCCTTCGTTTTTTGAGGCGGCGCGCCCCGAAACTGCACAGCCAATGTATGAATACTTTTGCACAAAGCTTATGTCGTTAGGCGTTCAGAAGGTGGAAAGAGGCGTTTTTGGTGCGGATATGAAAGTGGAACTGTTGAATGACGGTCCCGTAACTATTATTCTCGACACAGATGTAAGGAGTTGACTTGCGTGATAAATATCTCGTTATTAGCTATGGAGCCATTGGCAGCTAATTGTCTTATTGTGACCGACGCTGAAACCGGCAAAACGGCTGTGATTGATCCCGGCAGCTTTGATGAACGTCTGGATAGAAAGCTGAGTGAAGTGGGGTACGACAATATAGAGTATGTTCTTTTGACTCATGGACATTACGATCATACCGGCGGAGCGAATGATGTTATAAAGAAAACAGACAACAGGGCTAAGGTCGCAATTTACAAAACGGAAGAGGAATTTTTATCTGATAGTTATCTCAATTTGAGTTTACCTTTTACGGGGCGGGCATGGCCTGTAATAAAAGCCGATGTTCTGTTGTCGGACGGTGATAAAATAGAACTTGGCAGCAGTGTGATAACCGTAATGCATACGCCCGGTCACACAAAGGGTTCGGTGTGCTATATTTGTGACGATAATATATTTTCGGGCGATACGCTGTTTTGTGAATCTGCCGGCAGAACCGATTTCCCAACGAGTGATGAGCATGAAATGTATGAGTCTCTCCATAAGCTTGCTGCACTTGAGGGCGATTATACCGTATATCCCGGGCACAATATGAAAACTACGCTTAATAATGAGCGGAAGTATAATCCATTTATGTAGTTAGTGGATAGAGTTGAGAAGAATGCGGAATGCGTAATTCGGAATGCGGAATGCGTAATTCGGAATGCGTAATTAATGCTCGATCTGAGTCCATCACTCTCGACCACAATTTTTCACACTGCACAAACTATTGTCGTTGTGATAAACCATCGGTTTTCACAAATAATTGCGCATTGCGAATTGCGAATTGCGAATTGAATTCCGCATTCCGCATTCCGAATTCCGAATTGAATTGCGCACTCATAAATGTTCTTAATAGGATTTTTTCAATGACGTTCACTATA
>CADCOF010000024.1 GCA_902802975.1 uncultured Ruminococcus sp.
AGAAATGAAATTCGTTCGATAGAGAACTTTTGTATTCTGAATAGTTACAATTATTGTATCGAAATTCCAACCGCTCAGATAGAAAAAATTCCTATTAAATATTGAGATTAGTTCGGATAGAGTAGTTGTTGTATAGCTCAAAGCTATTAGCTCAAAGTTTAAAGCTGAAGACCGGTAGCTTTCGGTAACAACAGCTTTGAGCTTTGAGCTTTGAGCTAAATAGGCTAATTCTAATGTCGTTTACTATAAGTATAGTTCACAAAAAGCTCGTGCGCGTATTTGGGAGCGGCGGCACGCCGCCCGCCGCATGGTTAATAGAAGAAATCAATATCTTTGGGATTATAATTTCGGTGAGTTTGCTTCTCGCCAAGTTTTCCGTAAGGATTATCCGGTATACCTTTAGTGATACCTATGCTGTAACGCAGGGCATACAAAGCGTCCGCGCTACCTATACTGCTGTCATTATCGATCATCGCACCAAAGTATTCTTCCCACGATCTCGGATAATCCAACTCTACGGAAAAACGCAGTATCTTCAGCGCATCCGAAGATGTTACTACCAAATCACCGTCAACATCGCCTTTCATAGAATACGTTTCGGTAATATATTCTTCATTATATGGTGTTGTTCCGGTATATTTATACAAATTATCGTTTTCATCATAATATCTGAATTCATAAACAATAGAATTATTTTCTGCAGGCACGTAATCGGATATTACTTTATCACCATTATTAAATATTACATAGGTCTTTCCGTCGTCCTTCCAACCAAGCTTCGACAGATCGATTTTATATAGATCCATATTTGTGATATCCGTTTTCTCCATGAGAACTCCGGGCCATTCCATTTCTTTCTCATCATTATAGCAGAATACGTATTGGTTTTCCGTTTCTAAATCAGGGTGGAAATACACAACCAGTTCGTCTCCCGGCGTCTTCTCTTTAAACAATGTGTCAAACATTGCCGCGCGCTTGGTTGTAAAATTCTTTACATAATCCAGCTGTGCATCAAAACTTCTGCCTGAACCTACAACAAGAGTGTTCTCTTTGATGTTCCATCTGATGAAATTCATCTCAGCCGCTTTATTCAGTTCGCTGCGATACTGCTCAATCGATTTAATATAATCGCTGCTTATCTGTTCGCTGCTGTTGAGAATATCAAGCGCGGGCTTGAATTTTTCTTTGTACAGACGATTTACGGTTTCGTTAAAATCATTATGGCAGCACAGCTCGACAAAAATATTTCGGCAAACGCCGTTGCTTCTTCCGTGATTACGTGCATACACAAACTCGGGATCGCACAAGTAATCAAGGTTTCCGAACGCTACGTCAAAGTCCCAGACAGGTGCGGCGTGGATTTTACCGTCGCCTTTTGAATCCGAATCCTTATAGAAGAAACAGCTCGTCACACCGCTGTCAATATTCAGCGAATATTCCTGAACAAGATACATCAGCGCAGCAGACTGTGTGTCAAGATATTCGCTGTAGTGCTTACCTTTTTCGTTGTATCCGGTACGCGAATAAATAGCGTCTTCCATATCTTCCGCAAATGAACTGATATAATCTATCTGAGCTTTGCTTGCGACTTCGGGATTTTTGACTACATAGCAGTGTCCTCTTTTTGTCACAAAGCCGCTTAACTCTTCCGAATACTTATCGGGAGTATCGAATTCCAAAAGATAGCCGCCTGTAATATCCTCGGGGTCGTTTGGTATTTCGAAATACGTCTTGCCGCCTGCGTCTGTGCCGCCTGTAACATGATTATAGGACTCAAGATCAGTGTCGTTAACTTTTTCTGTTGCGTCCTGAATATCATTGATCTTCACAAGATTATTTTTTCCGGCTTCCACTTTTTCGCTTAGCTGATAAACGCCTGCATAATCGCCGTTGATATACACATTCACATGGTGAGAATCAGGCGAAAAATCCAGTCCGATCTCATCAGAAAGATCATATGCAATCTTATTTCTGAGCATAGAGTGATCCTGCGCATTTGCAAGCAGACACCACTTTTTTGACGCGCTCATTCCAAGAAGTTCCGCTTTCTTGTCGAGCTTAATGTTGTAGGGCTTTTTCTTAAAATTCCATGTCGTGTTGCCTCTGCCCTTTATGTACGAAAGATCGCCGTTGTAGTTAACCTCGCCGTTCTCATCAACAACAATAATCTTTCCTGCTTCTTTTGTGGTCTTATTGGCATGCACGGAATTAAGTTTACCGCTCTCCGTGGTAATATACATAGAACCCAGAACCTGATCCTTCATAACAGTGAGAGTGTACTCTTTATCTCCGACAGTCATCGGGTAATCGCCCTCGCCTGTAATGGCCGTTGTGACTTCACCGCTTTTTACGGCAACACCGTTGATCACAGGGTCTGTGCTAAACGAATGCCACAAAGTAAGCGCAGTTAAATCAGCCGACGCCGGCAAAAGAAGATAATACTGCTTGCCGACAGTTTTTCCAAGATACGGCATTTCAGTGCCTTTGTCCACTTTTGCAAACCAACGTATTACATCGGATGAATTGGTATCTTCGGAAGGAAGATTGGGGTTTGCGTCAGCCCACAGTTCGCCCGGTATGTCGGTGCTGTCGGCAGACGCACCCAACGCAGCCACCGGCGAACATAAAAACAAAGCAGCCAAAACAAGCGCAGCCGCTTTTTGTCTAAGATTGCGAATGCTTAACATCATAGATCATCTCCTATATTTTTCTAAAAGGTTTCTTAAAGCAAAGATTTTCTAATATTTTACAATAAATCAAAAGCTATTGTCAATAAGTAGAGAGATTTTATTTGCTAAATTTAGATTTTTTGGTTAATATTCAGACATAATACTAATCATAACTTTTAATCACCACTTCATGAGTTTCTGCGTAATATACATAAGAGGTGATGATCATATGTGCAGCAGAAGATATATCACCGCCGCGCTGATAGGATTTGCAGTGGCAATGATGCTTTCACTATTTGTCAGTTCGGTTTTTGTAAGGTTGGTTATTTGCGCCGCCGCAGTTCTGCTTGCTGTTTTCACTCGATGAAAGGAGTAATCATTATGAAATTCATTGTAATTGATAATCCGAAATTCTGGAGTCCTTTGTTAAGATGCATGTTCAAAATAAAGAGAGAAAAACAGCAGTAATGCCAAAAGCCGTGCCCGATCATGGACACGGCTTTTTCCTGATATTTCACTAAAACAGTTCTGTCAATTATTTTGCAGCTTCTTTGTTTTTCTTGCGAAGCTGCCAGATAACCCAAAGCGGAGTTGCAATGCAGATAGATGAATAGCAGCCCGAAATCAAACCAATTATCATCGGAAGTGCAAAGCTCTGAATTGAAGTTATATTGTAAACAATGCACACAACATATACAGACGTTATAGCTGCCAGCGTTGTGATTGACGTCATTACAGTTCTCTTTATGCACTGCGTCATTGAGAGATTGTACACATCAATAATGGACGCTTTCGGACCCATCTTTGCTTTGTTTTCTCTGATACGGTCGTACATAACGATAGTATCGTTAAGAGAATAACCGAGTATCATAAGTATAACTGCAATGAAGTTGGAATCGATAGGCATTCTGAAAATTACGAATACTACATACACCATAACCATATCGTGGAAAAGTGCAACGAGACCAAACATACCTGCCGATACACCGCCGATTCTCTTGAATCTGATCGTAACATATACAACCATCAATGCGCATGCAATGGCAACAGCAACAATACATTTTACAAAGAACTTAAGACCCATTGTGGCGTCAACACTTGTAAATTCACTGGTCTCAAAATTATTATCGGGGAATTTCTCCTGAAGGGACTGAAGAATATCCGACTGCACCTGGGTGTCTACAGTGTCTGTGCCGGAAAACTGTACTGTAAGAGTATAGCCGTCGCCGTCGGCGTTATTGCTTGCGATACTTTTGGCAACAGTGAACGTTACCTTATCATCGGGCGTCTTCTCCTGTATGATCGACTTCATCTCATTTTCGTCAACGCTGCCATTGTATGAATAAGATATCATCGAACCGCCGGAAAACTGAATATCCAAAGAAACACCGAAAATAATGTTGCAAATAATACCTATAACTATAATTCCGATAGAAATGCCAAAGAAGATCTTTCGCTTTCCGTAAAAGTCAAGCATCTTATCTTTCATTCTTAGCACCTCCGTAAAGTCTGGGATTTCTCAGAAGCTTAAGACCCGAGATCGACTTGAGCATAAGTCTTGCCGCGCCGATACCCATAATAAAGTTAGCGATCGTACCAATAAGGAGTGTATAACCGAAGGCATAGATCGCACCGGTTGTGGAAAGTCCGAAGATAAATGAAAGCATGTTGAAAGGACCAAACACAAGAATAAGGATAACTGCAACAATGATAATTGTCATATTACCATCGATAATTGCCGAAAGAGAATTCTTTGTACCTGCATTGATAGCACTGTCGAGAGACTTGCCTCTCTTGAGTTCTTCACGAATACGCTCGGCAGTCAGAATATTTGCGTCAACACCTGTACCGATTGAAAGAATCATACCTGCGATACCGGGCAGCGTCATTGTAAAGCTGTTGAACACCGGGAAGTAACCCGAAACAGCAATAATAATGATGGACATCTGACCTGCAAGTGCAATAACAGCTACCAAACCGGGAATTCTGAAAGCTATGATCATAAACACAGTGATAAAGCACAGAGCAATAATTGCTGCAATGCCCATCGCATAAAGCGAATTCTGTCCGAGAGTCGGGCTGATGGAAGATACGTTAACAGTCTCCAAACTAAACGGCAGCGCGCCGGCATTGATCTTTGTTGCAAGTGCCGTGGCTTCCTCTGCTGTAAAGCTGCCCGAAATCTGCGCCTTACCCTCTGAAATTACTTCGTTTACATTAGGATAAGAAAGCATCACATCATCCATCCAAATGGAAATTGTCTGATTCAGATATGTAGTTGTAGCTTCTTTAAACTTTTCTGTACCCTCGTCGTTAAATTCAAGCGATACAACATACTGAATCTTTCCGTTGTCGTCATAGACATTTGGTTCAGCCTTTGTGATCATTGAACCGTCCAAGAGGATCTCTTCCGTTTCGTCCTTAGGAGTCTTCATGATCGGATTTCCGTCGGCGTCATAATCAACAGTTGTATAACTGTTGCCCGGGCGGAAAGTCAATTTTGCTGTTGCTGCTATCTCCTCAATAGCCTCGTTCGGGTCGTAATTAGTTGTGTCTTCCTTCCAAGGGAAACGAACGATGATTCTCTGTGAACTATCGTCTGCGTAAAGCTCATAGTCGGTAATGCTTGACGACACAAGTCTGGTTTCGATTACCGATCTTGCCGATTCAAGCTGTTCGGGTGTAGCATCAACACCGTCTGCCGGCCTGAACGTTGCTTCAACGCCGCCCTTGATGTCGATTCCCCATCGAATATCGTCAATACCCTTGATACGGGTAGTCTTGATATCACCGAACTGCGTGTCGAATCCCAAGATCGAACTGGCAGTCAAAGCGATGATAAGAAGCGCAACGATGAAGAATACGGGTTTGGCAACTCTTTTCATGCGTTTAAAACCTCCGTAAATGTGTATTATGCACTGCACCTTGCAATGCTTTTGCCGCAAAAAACTCTGCTGCGACTCAGACTTAAACATAAAAGAAAATATAATTTCAGCAATGTATGCAGCAGTCTATCAACAATTAGCAATAATTCACAAATATCAAGACTATCATTAGTTACATTTGACGAAACGATAATTCTCCTACAAGTCGTAACAGAGTTATTATAAGATTTTTTTCGAAAAAAGTCAATAAATTTACGAGAATTTGCTACATAAAACCAATACTTTTTTGCGGAGTGCCGCCGCTCCCGGTTCGCACACGAACTTTATGCAAAGCGGCGTGCCGCCGCTCCCGGTTCGCACACAAGCTTTATGCAAAGCGGCTTGCGGCCGCTTGCCCGCCGCTGTAGCCGGCGGCTAGAATTTTCATGTTGATGTCAAGCAGATCGCGGTGACGAGCGGAAATTACTTTTTCTATCGCCTGGCGTACATTGTCAAAAGAAATAGCGTCTGTAACACTCAGAACCTTTCCGTGCATAACCATGTTGCCAAGCCGGTTGTCGCCGTTTTCGTTGGCAATCTCTGTTGCCGGCACATAATAAACAGTGATATCCGTGCGTTCGGCTTTTCTGTCAATAAGCGACGACTCAACAAAGAGCTTGCCGCCTTTGGCTACCCTGGGTTCATATTTATCAAGCGACGGACGGTTCATGGCTATCACGATATCGGGATTGTCAATTATCGGCGAACCGATAGGTTCATCACTGATAATAACGGAGCAGTTGCAGGTGCCTCCCCTCACCTCCGGTCCGTATGACGGAAGCCAACTTACATACTTACCGTCAAGAAGTCCCTGATACGTCATGAGCTTTCCTGTGAAAAGTATTCCCTGCCCGCCAAAGCCGGCAATAATGATCTTTGTCGTACTCATTTTTCACCGCCTCCGTTTTCTGCAAACTTGTCTCTGTAAACACCCAGCGGGTAATATGGTATCATATTCTCGCGGCACCATTCAAGCGATTCAACAGGAGTCATGCCCCAGTTCGTAGGACACGTTGACAGCACTTCAACAAGAGAAAAACCCTTGCCCTCGACCTGATTTGTAAACGCTTTCAGAATAGCCCTGCCGGCATTTTTAACCGCCTGCGGGCTGTCTACCGAAACACGCTCAAGATATGTCGGACCGTCAAGTCCGCTGAGAAGTTCGCACACCTTCACGGGGTAGCCCTGAGTCTTTACGTCACGTCCATACGGCGACGTCTGCGTTATCTGACCGGGAAGTGACGTCGGTGCCATTTGACCGCCTGTCATTCCGTATATCGCATTGTTGACAAAAATAATGGTGATATTCTCCCCGCGTGCTGCGGCGTGAACTGTTTCGGCAGTACCAATAGCAGCCAAGTCACCGTCACCTTGATATGTGAAAACGATATTCTCCGGCAGCGCGCGCTTGATGCCTGTTGCAACGGCAGGTGCGCGGCCGTGTGCTGCTTCGACCATGTCGCAGTTAAAATAATCGTAACTCATTACGGAACAGCCAACAGACGCAACGCCGACGGTTCTTCCTTCAACGCCGAGTTTGTCTATTGCTTCCGCAACGAGCCGGTGTATTATACCGTGAGTGCAGCCCGGGCAATAATGAAACGGAACGTCCGTTAAAGCATGAGGCTTTTGAAAAACGATCATACCGATGCACCTCCCAAATTGTTGACCTCAATTATTTTTTTCAGCACATAATCGGGTGATGTGATCATTCCGCCCACTCTGCTGCACAGATACACCGGCTTTTTGCACTGCGACGCAAGCTTCACATCATAGATAAGCTGCCCCATAGAAAGTTCCACCGAAATAAACGATTTCACTTTATCTGCGGCAATTCTTATTGGCTCCTCCGGGAACGGCCACAGCGTGATCGGGCGGATCAAGCCTACCTTTATCCCCTGTTTTCTTGCTTCGACTATAGCCGATTTGGAAACTCTCGACGCAATGCCGAATGCAACGATACAAATATCAGCGTCTTCCATCATAAATTCTTCATAGCGAGGCTCATTCTCCTCAACCACTTTGTATTTTTCATATCTGTCAAGATTGAGCTGCTCCAGTATCTCCGGCTTGAGTATAAGCGAATTTATAATATTATGCTCACGCTCCATTTTTGTGCCGGTACAAGCCCACGGCTTATCGTAATGCGTTTCGTGCATATCGTCCTTAAGCTCTACAGGCTCCATCATCTGACCTATAGTGCCGTCTGCAAGAACCATAGACGTCATTCTGTATTTATCCGCAAGATCGAACGCAAGCGACGTAAGATCGGCCATTTCCTGAACAGAGGACGGTGCCAGAACGATCATTCTGAAATCGCCGTGACCCGAACCCTTTGTTGCCTGAAAATAGTCCGACTGCGACGGCTGAATACCGCCCAGACCGGGGCCGCCTCGCTGAACGTTCACAACGACAGAAGGCAAGTCGCAGGCAGCCAAATAAGACAGCCCCTCGCATTTGAGTGAAATTCCGGGACTGGAACTTGACGTCATGCAGCGTTTCCCCGTTGCTGCAACGCCGTATACCATATTCACGGCAGAGATTTCACTCTCCGCCTGCATAAAAACACCGCCGATTTTTGGCATCTTTTTGGCCATATAAGCGGCAACTTCCGTTTGAGGCGTGATCGGGTAACCGAGATAGTAGCGGCAGCCTGATCGAATAGCAGCCTCGGCAATTGCCTCATTGCCTTTCATAAGAACTTTTTCCGACATACTATTCACCTACCTTTCGACCTTGATAACGCAATCGGGACACATCAATGCACAAAAAGCACAACCAATACACTTTTGCTGATCTATCATTCGGGCATAATGCACACCTTTCTTGTTTATCTTGTCCTCGGACATCATGAGAATGTTCTTCGGGCACACGCTTACGCATAGTCCGCAGCCCTTACAAGCTTCGGAATCAATAGTAACCTTTGGCACACAAAAACCTCCCTAAAATATTTTGCTTTGCAAATGAAGCGGAAACAGATTATTTATTTTATCGTTAAGTTCATTGAATAAATTCGATTCCACAGTAGTCATTTTTATCGAAAGCCCCGTCATTGCTGCAATCTCGTTTGCATAATCGACCGAATCGAGAACGATCTGCGCGTCTGTTTCACAACCAAGATTTGAATTATTCACTATTGAAGTAAATTTCATTCGGCAGGCATTTTCGATTTCGTGCATTATCTCAACGGTACTTTTGCAGTCGGGAGTCAGCGGGCGATACTTGTTCACCACAAGAAGCAGCTCGTAATTGTTCTCGTGCAAAATTCTGTCAACATACCTTCCCAGCGCATATGCGCCTCTGTCGTCGCCGCCTACATCGATAACGGCATATGAGGAACGATCATCAACCACAGCATAAAAATCCTGAGGCAGTGACGGAAGATCGACGTTGGAGCTTGCATAAGGAGACGCAATCAGCTTTATTCCCCACTCCTTAAAATCGGCTTCGCTGTCCTTTGTTCGAAAATACGGATTCACAATATCAAGATCCGCAACAGTAACGCTCTTGCCGCTGTCCTTCAAAAATTTTGCCCAATTAACGGCAATATTTGTTTTACCGCTTCCGTAGTGTCCTGCCAAAAGAGTGATCCTTTTTGACTCAAGCACAGAAAAATGACCACCTTTCAATTTGTTTATAAGCCTAATTTCTATTATATCACTCACGGTAAAAAAAGTCAATTGTTAATTCAATAGTTTTCAATACAAAAAGAAACAGTAAAAGTCTCACAAAATTGATTATATTTCGTTGACAAAATGTAATCAATGTATTAAAATAATATTGTTAACCGGTTTTTATGCGTTTCAAATCTGAAAAGGAAGTTAAACTACAATGAAAAATAACGTTGCTGCAGCATTTGCTGCACTGCTTTTACTTAGTATTATATCGGGCTGCGCTCGTTATGAGACGGTTGATATTGATGCCAAAACGCAGGCATATTCACGCGTTCTGTATGATGATGACGAAGAATTTACCGACACCGACGAGGAAGAAATCGAAGAGGAACCCTCAGACGAACCGAAAAACCAACAGCCGGCGAAAGAAAAAGCCGTTCCTGAAGCCTCGGCAGACAAAGACGACAGGCAGCCTTCCGAAGAAACGTTGCACCGTGTAGCGTCTTCATCATCTGCATCATCTCCCTCTGCGCCTAAAAACATTACTCTGTTTCCGTCTCGCGCGTCGAGCCGCGCCCGCAGTGCATCTTCATCAAAATCATCAAAGACAACAAAAACATCTTCTTATTACAAGCGTGGCATGGAAAGTTTAGCCGTTTGGAAAACAAATAGCTCCTCACCGTCCTCATCGTCGAGTCAAGTCTCATCTGACAATCGTGAGCATAATTATGATTATTATCATTACGTATCCGATTCAAACGGCACATTTTCAGATAAAGACCTGACATACAACGCAAAGCGCGATTATATTGATTTCGGCGACAGCGAAAGCAGCGTAGTATCTGTTTTGGGTGATCCTCAAATCATTGAATACAACGAAGAAGAAATGACAAAAACTCTTTCATATCATGACTGCATTATTATTTTTAAACTCGATGAATATATGGAAAGATTTGTATTAACAAATATTACTGTTCCATATCAATCCTATTATGTGACTGAAAGAGGCATTGAAACAGAGTCGCCCTCAGAAGATGTTATTTCAACGTATGGACAGCCTGATGAAATATTGACGATATATGCTGAAAATATACCCAAAGAAGACCATCAGCCGGACGTTGGCGAAGAAGAAAATCAAAACGAACCACAAACCGAAAGCGATACTGAAAACGATATTACAAATGAGAGCGAAACAGAAAGTGAGCTTACCGAGGACACCGACACAGATGATACTTCAAGTGAAAACACGGAACCGGAACGAACGATATCTCACTATATTTATATTTACAAAGGCAGCACAGGCATACTTTCATTCACTATAAAAGATAATTTGGTGTATGAAATTCATTATGATATTGGGCAGGAGTAATCGTTAATGGCGGATAATCACAATACCGGTCACAGGGGTCGCTTGAAAAAGCGCGTAATGGAATATGGAATAGAGTCTCTTGAGGATCATGAATTTTTGGAAATGCTGTTGTTCTATGCCATTCCAAGAAAAAACACAAATCATATTGCTCATAATCTGATAGATCATTTTGGTTCCCTGAAGGGTGTTTTCGAAGCATCCGTGGACTCCCTCAAAGAGTTTGGTTTAAGTGAACGTGCCGCTGTATGGATTAATTCTATTCTTTACTATTCCGAAATATACAAACTGCTTTTCACGACCAGCAAGAACGAAAACGATATATCGGCTCGTCGTTTTTCCGAACTTATTACTGAAAAGCTGAAATCAAAAACCGAAAACGATATGCTTCTGATATTGGTCGACAATGTCGGTACACTCGTCCAATCATCGATGATTTCTGTAAATAAAAACGATCCGCTTGAAAACATAAGGTTGTTTTGCCAAGTAGTGTCAGCAAGCAAAGCATCTAATATTATATTGGCAGTAAAAAGAGACCGAGGTAAGATGATTACAGACAAAATATACATCAGTGATATCGAATTATATTCGGATGCACTGTATGTTTTAGGTGTTAATTTTTTAGACTGCGTTGTATTGCTGAATGATGGTCTTATTTCTTATCGAGATCATAATATTGCGTTTAGAAGATAGATTTTTAATTTACAACAGCGCATTCAAGCTCTATACGACCTGAATGCGCTGTTGTTATTTAAGATTAATTATTATTTTTTCGGAAATTATTGCGG